>NZ_LBMX01000065.1:0-47491 GCF_001010885.1 Clostridium sp. C8
AACTACATCATACAAGGGGGAATGAAAAATGTATAAGCTTATTATCGTTGAAGATGAAGAGATAATAAGAAAAGGGCTAGTACATACTATAGATTGGTTATCTATGGGATTTACAGTTATTGCAGAAGGTGAAGATGGAGAAGATGGTCTTAGGTTAATAAATGAATATAAACCAGATCTTGTTATTACAGATATTAGAATGCCTAAAATGGATGGCTTAGAAATGCTTAGTTTAGCTAAAAAACTTAATGGTTTTGAGAGCATTATACTGACAAGTTATGGAGAATTCGAATATGCTAAAAAAGCTATATCTATGGGAGTAAGTGATTATATTTTAAAACCTATAGATGAAGAAGAATTGTTTAAATTAATTTCACAAATAAGAAAGAAGATAGATGAAATAAAGTTTTACGAGAGAATGAAAATGTGTACAAGCAATAAGGAAGAAATAGATTTTACTAATCTTAAGATTTATATAGATTCTAAAGACATAAATACTTATGTAAAATATGCAATAAACAAGATAAAAGATGGATATAATGAAAAATTAAGTATTGAGAGTTTAGCAGAAGAACTTGGAATTAGTCCAAGTTATTTAAGTAGAAAATTCAAAAATGAAACAACATATACATTTTTAGATATGCTTAATAAATACAGAGTACAAAAAGCTGTAGAAATAATGATAAAAGAAAAAGATAGATTTAGAGTATATGAAATAGCAGAAATGGTTGGATTCGGAGATTATAAACATTTTTGTGTAGTATTTAAAAAGTACACAAACTTAGCACCTAAAGATTTTGTAAGAGCTAAAAGTATAGTCATTAAATAATGGTAAAGTTTTCTTTCAAGAGTTTTTGATTTAGAAAATTTAGTATATAATGTTTATAAATAAAGGGAGGTATAAATTATGAAAAACGCAGAATATTACATAAAAAATCTAGAAATGATACCACATGTAGAAGGAGGTTACTTTAAAGAGTCATTTTTATCAGGAGATAAGGTAAAAGAAAATAAAAATCTATGGAGTAGTATATATTTTCTTTTAAGAACAGGCGAAGTATCGAATTTTCACAGGTTAAAATCTGATGAGTTATGGTATTATCATGATGGGGAAGCACTTACTATCTATATGATAAGTCCAGATGGAAATCTTATAACAAAGCAACTTGGTATAAATATAGAAGATGGAGAAGTTCCACAGGTTTTAGTACCTAAGGGTTATATATTTGGATCAGCTATGAATAATGAAGGATTTTCTTTAGTTGGATGTATGGTTGCTCCAGCATTTGAGTATGAAGAGTTTGAGTTATTTGAAAGAACATATCTTTTAAATTTATATCCAGAGCATAAAGATGTAATATTGAAACTTACAAGAAAAGAATAAAAAATTTTAGAAAGTAATAAATTTATTTTGTTTATAAAATAAATTTATTACTTTTTTTTCTTATAATATATACATAAAATGTAATTATATGGTATAATGTGTCACGTAATTTAAAAATGGAGAAGATGAAAAATGAGATTTAGAAAAATGATTTATATTATTATTCCAATAATTATAATAGAAGGAGCAATCATAACTTTAAATAAATCACTAGAAAAGTTTTGCTTTGGACATAATAAAAAGAATATCTATAACAATAATTCTAAAATATCAGCAGCTAATGATAATTTTTCTTACATATATAAAAATGGAACAAATGAAAATGGAAAAACAAATATTTGTTTTAAGTTTACTGGAATGGATACTATTTGGAGTATTATTTCTGAAAATGATGCCATGATATCTATAAATTTTAGTTCTGATATAGAATTAGGGACTTTTAAAGTGGTTTTAATAGATCCAAATAATAATATAACAAATATTCTAGAACAATCACAGGAAGGAACTGAGGTTTATAAAGTAAAAAAGGGGAATAATAGAATTAAAATTGTGGCAAAGGAAGCTAAAGGAAAGCTAAAGCTTGATATAACGCCAGAAAAAGATGGATTAGAAATAGACATAATATCTACCAATTAAAAATAATGTTATAAGAATATAGGCAATATAATAATTATTATATTGCCTATATTCTTATATTTAGTTAAATGAATTATAAATAGCGTTTATACCTTTTTCAAAATCATCATTTTCTATACCGATTAATATATTAATTTCACTTGAACCTTGATCAATCATTCTAATATTAATATTGTTAGAGCTTAAGGCAGAGAAAATTTTAGCTGCAATTCCTTTATTAGAGGACATACCATTACCAACTGTTGCAATAAGTGCCATATTGGGATGAACAACTATAGAATCAGGAGTACAAGTTCTTCTTATTTCATCAACTAAAATATCAGTTTTATTTTTTAATTGAGAATCAGATATAACTACACATACAGTATCTATACCAGATGGCATGTTTTCAAATGAAATACAGTTTTGCTCTAGAATAGAGAGAACCTTTCTACAAAATCCAAGTTCTGTATTCATCATTGCTTTTTCAATTGAAATTACAGTAAAGTCTTTTTTACCGGCTATTCCTTTTATAGGATTATCATAATCTGGTTCCATGTCTTTAACGATTAAAGTTCCTGGGTCAAGTGGCATATTTGTATTTTTAATATTAATGGGTATTCCCGCATTTCTTACAGGAAAAACTGATTCTTCATGCAAAACAGATGCTCCCATATAAGAAAGTTCTCTTAACTCACGATAAGTGATTTTTTTTATTTGCATTGGATTTTTAACTATCCTAGGATCAGCCATTAAGAAGCCTGATACATCAGTCCAGTTTTCATATAAGTCAGCGTTTATACTAGCAGCAATCAATGCACCAGTAACATCAGATCCGCCTCTTGAAAATGTAACTATATTGGCATTAGAATCTGATCCATAAAACCCTGGGATAACAGATTTTTCACTTTTAGAAAGAACGCTGTTTAAAGCTTTATATGTAGCATCAGTATCTAAACTTCCATATTTATTGAATATAATTACATCTTTAGCATCAATAAATTTAAAATTTAAATAAGTTGCAAGAATAATACCATTTAGATACTCCCCCCTACTTGCAGCATATTCTTTGGACGCTCCATTTTCGATGTCATTTTTGATTTTTTGTAAATAATTATCTATATCTAGAGATATTTCAAGCTCACAAACTATAGCTTTATATCTGTTAGATATAAGGTTAAATACATCATCTAATGGAATACCAGATTCGATGTGAGCATGACAAAGATATAAAAGATCGGTAATTTTGAAATCTTTAGAGTTTCTTTTTCCTGGTGCAGAAGGTATTACAAATTTTCTTCTATCATCAGATAAAATAATTTCTCTAACCTTCCTAAATTGATTAGCATCAGCTAAAGAACTTCCCCCAAATTTTGTAACTATTGTATTCATATATAGCCCCCTTATAAAAGTATTTACTATATATTAACAATAAATTCATAAAATCTCAAATGAAAAATAAAAAAAATTTAGAGTATCAAAAAAAAACTTTGGAATAATAAAACTATAAAATAAAAAGTAGGTGAATCTATGAAAAAATTTTTAATTACTACATTTTTTATAACTCTATTATCTTTGAATTTATTAGCTTACAATACCTATGGATTCATTATAGAAGATGATACATATATAAATAATACAAAAAGAGATTTATTAGTATTGATGCTAGCATATAAAGAGGAGATAAAAGAAATAGAAATCTCAAAAGACAATTACATATACTTAATTTTAAATAATAATAGCAAAATATTATATGATGATAAAAAAGAAAAAAATAGAGATTCTAAAGTATCTAACTCAGATGTTCAAGATACATTAGAAGAGATATATCCTCTAGAAAGTATAGACAAGGTTTTGGAAGGCATTGATCCAGGAAGAAGCAGATGTTATTCTTTGCTTAATGGACTTTATGGAGGTAATAGGAAAGAAGTTGAGAAAAATCTATCTAGTATTTCAACCTTATGCGGAAATATTACTTTTAATAAGAACGCGAGAGCTGGTGAAGCCTTAAAAAAAGCATTGAATGAAGCAAAGGAATTAGCAAATAATAAAAATAAAATAAATAATTTTATTTTTCCTATAAGTGGAGGCTATAATTATAGGGTAATTCAAGATACAGGAAGGCTTAGTCCTCATGCATATGCAATAGCAATAGATTTAAATAGAAATAACTCAGATTATTGGAAATGGGTTGATAAGTCAAAGGGAAGTAAAAGAATTGAAGAATATCCTAAAGAGCTAGTAAAGATATTTGAAGATAATGGATTCATTTGGGGTGGGAAATGGGAACATTTCGATATATTACATTTTGAATATAGGCCTGAAATTATATTAAAAAGTAAGTATTTTGGAAACTCCTCAAATATAAATGAAGGTAATTGGTATGATGGAGTTCCAATAAATGCTGAAACAGAAGAGCTTATAAATATAATAGATAGTAAAATATAAAAATTAAAGCTATGTTATTTTAATAATTAAAAGATTAAATTAACATAGCTTTAAAAATAATAACTATAGGTATAAAACAAAAGTAAATTAAGATAAGTGTAATTTGGAGAGGATTGTTTAAAAAAATGAGAATTTGTAAAAATGCAATTAAAAGAAATTTATAGTATAATTAAAAAATCAGTTTATTAAGAAAAATAATAGAGTTTTAAAACTTTTAAGGAGAGTCGATGTATTAAATGAAGGTTATTAAACGAGATGGAAATGTAGCTAATTTTGATAAGAAAAAAATAAGGGCTGCAATTTCTAAAGCTATGAAAAATGGTAGTGGAATTTATTTAGCTGATATAGCAAAGCTTATAGCAAATGATGCAGAAAAATATTTTAGTAAGCAAAGTGATACTCCAACAATACATAAAATAGAATCCTATGTATATGATAGGCTTGTTCACTATGGACAAGTTGTGACGGCTAAATCTTATGAGGGATATAGAGCAGTTCAAGAATTTAAGAGAAATACTAATACAACAGATGAAAGTATTTTAAGTCTTCTAAATAAAACTAATGAAGATGTTATAAAAGAAAATTCAAATAAGAATTCAGTTATAGCTGCAACACAAAGAGATTTAATTGCAGGAGAAGTATCAAAGGATATATCAAGACGAAGACTTATTCCAACTCATATAGTTCAGGCTCATGATGAGGGGACGATACATTGGCACGATATGGATTACACTCTTTCAAATATTTTTAATTGTTGTTTAATTAATTTAGAAGATATGCTGAACAATGGAACAGTTATAAATGACAAACTTGTAGAATCACCAAAATCTTTTAGTACAGCATGTACTGTAACAACACAAATTATGGCGCAAGTGGCAAGTAATCAATATGGCGGACAAAGCATAACAATAAAGCATTTAGCTAAGTTTTTAAAAATAACAGAAGAAAAATATTATAATATTTTTATAGAAAAATGTAATGATGAAGCTTTGGCAAGGGAATTAGCTAAAGATATGAAACATAAGGAATTAAAAGATGGGGTACAGACTATTAGGTATCAATTATCAACCCTACAAACTACTAATGGTCAGTCACCATTTTCTACCATTTATTTAGAAATTGAAGTTGGAAATGAATATGAAGAAGAGATGGCTTTAATTTGTGAGGAAATGATAAAACAAAGGTTAGAAGGAATGAAAAATTATAAAGGACAAGAAATAGGAGAAGCCTTTCCTAAATTAGTATATCTTTTAGATGAACATAATTGTCTAGAAGGTGGAAAATATGATTATATAACTAAATTAGCAGCAAAGTGTACAGCAAAAAGACTTGTCCCAGACTATCAATCAGCTAAGATAATGAGACAAAATTACGAGGGAAATACATTTCCACCAATGGGCTGCCGTTCTCACTTAAGTACATTTAAAACCGAAGATAATGAGTATAAATGGTATGGAAGATTTAACCAAGGAGTGGTTTCACTTAATCTCCCACAGATTGGAATAATAGCAGATGGAGATATGGAATTATTTTGGGATATGTTAAACCAAAGGTTAGAACTTTGCAAAGAAGCACTTTTAACAAGACATGATATGCTTCTTGGAACATTATCAGATGTTTCTCCTATCCACTGGCAGCATGGAGCAATTGGAAGATTAGAAAAGGGAGAAAAAATAGATAAGCTACTTAAAAATGGATATTCTACATTATCTTTAGGATATGTTGGTATATATGAAATGGTTCAAGCTATGTTAGGTGCAAGCCATACAAGCGAAGAAGGTGAAAAGTTTGCATTAGAAGTAATGAATCATATGAATGATTCTTGCAAAAAGTGGAGAGAAGAAACTGGATTGGGATTTAGTTTATATGGTACTCCAGCAGAAAATCTAATATATAGATTTTGTAGAATAGATAAAAGTAAATTTGGAATTATACCAAATGTTACAGATAGGTTATATTATACCAATTCATATCATGTACATGTATGTGAAGAAATAGATGCATTTAGTAAACTTAAATTTGAATCTCAGTTTCATAACATAAGTTTAGGCGGATGTATTTCTTATATTGAGGTTCCTGATATGAGTAAAAACTTAGAAGCTGTTGAGCAAGTAATTAATTTTATATATCACAATATACAATATGCAGAAATAAATACAAAGCCAGATATATGTTATAAATGTGGATATACAGGAGAAATTAAGTTGGATGAAAACTTAGAATGGGTTTGCCCATCCTGTGGGAATAGGGATGAATCAGAGATGCAAGTTATGAGAAGGACTTGTGGATATATAGGAACAAATTTTTGGAATAAAGGGAGAACTGCAGAAATAGGAGATAGAGTTTTACATTTATAATAGAAGAGTTTTACAAACATTTATTATGTTTGTAAATATATTAGATAAGACATAAATAATGTCTTATATTAAAAAAATACTAGTAGAAGGTTTTATAGATGAATTATGCTAAAATAAGAAAATTTGATGTTAGTAATGGACCTGGAGTAAGAACAACATTATTTGTAAGTGGATGTACTAATAATTGTGAAGGATGCTTTAATAAGGATTTACAAAACTTTAATTATGGTGATAAATGGACTAAGGAAATAGAAGACAAGTTTATAGAGTATGTTAAAAATACTAATATAAATGGAGTTAATATTTTAGGAGGAGAGCCCATGGATCAAATAAAAGATAAGGATTTATATAATTTATTAAAGAGAATAAAAGATGAAACTAAAAAAGATATTTGGTTATGGTCTGGATATTTATATGAAGATATATTAAAAAATGAAGACAGAATGGCTATGTTATCTTTTGTAGATGTATTAGTTGATGGTAGATTTGAAATAAATAAAAGAAATATATCTTTAAAGTATAGAGGCTCAAGTAATCAAAGAGTTATAGATATACCTAAAAGCATAGAGAGTAGAAGTATAATAGAAATATAATATTTTTACAGTAAATAAACGGAGCTATTTTTTATACCTCCGTTTGTTTATACTATTATAAATTTATAATAGTATAGGTGATTGAATATATTTAAGATTATATTAATTTGTAAAAAATAAATAAAAATCAAATTGATAAATGTTAACTTTTTCATATAGTATATTGACAATTATTATAAAGTTTTGACAATATATAATTTATATTTTGACTAAAAATATAAATTATTGGATAATTAAATTGTAATACAAAAATGTTAGCGAGGTGGATATATGATTAAAAATTTAAAGGTCAGAGTAAAAATATTTATATTAACTACTACCTTGACATTAATGATGCTTGTTATTGGTGGAATTGGTATATTTCAAATTAATAAGGCTGATGAAAGAATGCAAAAAATGTATAATGAGAACTTTTTATCCGTATTAAATCTAAATAATAGTATAAATGAAGAAAGAAGTATTGAAGCAAGTATTTATAAAATGATTCTAAATAGTGAGAATAAAGAATATCAAAAAGAAGAACATGAGAAAATAATGAATAATGAAGAAAAATTTAATGAAAGTTTTAGCAATTATAAAAATATATATATTGATGAAAATACAAGCAAAGCAATAATAGGATTAGAAACTAAATTAAACTCATACAGAGCAGAACAAAAAAAAGTTATTGATTTAGCTTTATCTGGAAATGAAAGTGAAGCCAAGAAGAAATTAGAAGAAATAGAAATAAACTTAGGTGAAGGTTTTAGATATGAATTAAATAAACTTTCAAATTATACGAACACCTTAGCTGAAAATATAAAAACAGAAAATAAACAAGCTGTAGATAAATTAATATCATTACTAATTACTAGTATTATAGCAGTATTTTTTATTGGAATAATAGCTGCTGCTATTATAACCCAAAATATTATCAAACCATTAAAATTAGCAGTAAAAGAGATGGAAGAAATCTCAAAAGGTGATTTTTCAAGAGGAATTGATAAGAAAATTTCAAATAGAAAAGATGAACTTGGAGTTATCTTAAAATATATAGGAACGATACAAGATTCTTTAAGTAATTTGATAAAAAATGTTAAAGTACAATCGAAGAATACAGAAGTTTCTATAATAAGCATAAGTGATAATATGAATAATCTAAATGATTCATTGGAAAATATTGCAGCAACTTCAGAAGAAATAACAGCAGTAATGGAAGAAACCTCTGCATCAACACAGGAAATCGATCATTCAATTAAGAATATTGAATTATCCATAGAATCAATTGCTAGTAAGGCAAATGAAGGAGCGGAGATAGCAAGTGAAATAAGTAAGAGGGCGTTAGGTAATAAAAGTTCTGTTAGCTTAGGATTAGAAAATACAAATAATATTTTATACAACTCTAAAGTGTCATTAAAGGATGCAATAGATAAAACTAAGGTAATTAACAAGATTTATGAATTATCTGAAATAATAATAGAAATTACAGAGCAAACGAATCTTTTAGCTTTAAATGCATCTATAGAAGCTGCAAGAGCTGGTGAAGCCGGGAGGGGATTTTCAGTTGTAGCCGAAGAAATAAGAAAGCTAGCAGAAGCTTCTAAGGAGTCTGTAATAAAGATAAAAGAAACAGGAAACGATATATCAAGTGCAGTTAACAGTCTTATTAATGGCTCTAATAATTTGATTAAATTTATGGATGAGGATTTACAAAAAGAATTTTCAAATATGATAACAGTTACAGAAACTTACAGAAATGATGGGGAATTAATAGACAGTATTGTACGTGAATTTAATAAAATTTCTAGTGATTTATTAATATCAATAAAAGAAATATCAGATATTATGGATGGAGTATCTAAAGCAACAATAGAGGGAAGTAACGGAATAACTAATATATCTAATAAAATCGTTGATGCAAGCAATAAATCAGATGAAACTATGCTCAATACAAATAGGGCTATGGAAAGTTCAAATAATTTAAATATCTCAATAGATATATTTAAAATAAAGAAATAAATGTATACAAGGTACTATAGAAAATTAAAGCTATAGTACCTTATATTTTAAGTAGATTTGACATCATATTTATAATTAAAAAGTATATCTTTTTTAGAGTTAGGACCTATAGTTGTCTGAAAACATAGATTACCATTTGCATCAATATCATACTTATCAGTAGAATAATCTATTTCCCAAGGAGCAAAAATTGGTTCACATATTTTTATAGTAATTTCTTCATCTTTTGTATTAGTTATTATATAAAGAACTTGCTTAAACATATAATCTTTGTATTTTTGAAAATTAATTAAATTTCTCTGAGAGGTAACATCAAAGGCTTTTCCCATTACAAAAGAAACTTCTCTATCTTTTGCAATACCTTTTATAGAACTACCACCAACAAACTCTAAATTTTCACCATATTTAGTATATGAGTTTATACTGCCGGATGGAAGTGGAATTCCTAAATTATTTTCAGTTGTATTTTGAAATTTAATTACTATGTTAGCATTTATAGAGTCATATCCAAAATCATAAAGTTTAGTATATTTAATTCCTCCTCTAAAGAAATTCTTTATACGTTTTATTGTATTATTAAGAAAAGAATATTTGCCAGGAATAGTATAAATATAGTAATCAATAATTCCACTATCAACTATCGTACTTTCTAGAGTAGTAGACTGAATAGGGGTATTAATTAAATATAAGTTTTTATAAGCTAAATTAACATCTCCAGCAATAACTTTTAATGTTGTATTGTTATAATCTATTCCAGATTTATTTACAAGATTAAACCAACAGTGAATTTCCAGAGTTTCTTCTTGTAGAATTATTACATAACTGCTAGACCATCTTATATTATCAGTAAGATAACTTAATTTAATATTATCTAGTTTTTTATCTGTGCCTTTAATTAAAATTGAATTAGGAATTAAATTTTCACAATTATCACAAGGTACCAAGTTAGAATTTTTAGTATTACAGCAAAGATAGTTAAAAATCATTGCAAAGTCATCCACACCTAATACTATGACAGATGTTTCATTTATAAACTTACTTATGTCAAGATATTCAATGGTGACATAAGCATTAGAATCAGCTTTAGGCTTTAAAACTTCTCTTGTTTCACTAACCAGTGCTGTATTATTATAGACAGTTAATGAAAGCTCTTTGTTTTGCAAGTTAGTAGATTTTATATACATATTAATCCTCTATAATCATTTCTATATTATTATAATATAGATTTAATTATGGCTAATGTGAAATAATATAATAATATTATATAAATAATAAAAGCTTATGTATTGGAGAATACACAAGCTTTTATATTAACTAATCATTCAATAACTCTTTAACATAATTCGGAAGCATGAATGCTCCTATATGTAAGTCAGTATTATAATACTTAGTTGATAAATTTAAAGAATTCCAGCTATCAGCATTGAAATCTTTTAAAGGATGTATTTTTTTTGAAGCAAAACAGAACATCCAATGACCTGAAGCATAAGTAGGCATATGATATTGATAAGCTTCACAAATGTTAAATATTCCCTTTAGTTTATTAAAGGACCTCTTCATTTCTTTTGCATTATGAGGATAATAAGGGCTTTCACATTGATTTATTAAGATTCCATTTTCAGTTAATGCAGAAAAACAATCTTTATAAAACTCAGTAGTAAATAATCCTTCACCAGGTCCTATTGGATCAGTAGAATCTACTATAATTAAATCGTATAAGTTTTCTTTGCCTTTAACAAATTTAATTCCATCTTCAAAGAATAAATTAACTCTTTTATCATCTAATTTAGATGCAGTAAAAGGTAGAAATTCCCTAGAAGCTTTGACAACAGCTTCATCTATTTCAACCATATCAATATTTTTAATATTTTCATAGCGTGTCAATTCTCTAACTGTACCACCATCACCAGCACCAATAACTAACACATTTTTTATACTATTATTAGTAGCCATAGCTACATGAGTAATCATTTCATGATAAATAAACTCATCTTTTTCAGTAACCATTGTCCAGTTATCAATTACAAGAACTCTTCCAAATTCATAAGTATCTAAAACATCAATCTTTTGAAATGGACTTTGCTCAGAGTACAAATGGTTTTTAACTTTCATAGAAAAATTTACATTTTTTGTTTGGTTTTCAGTGTACCATAATTCCATATCCATATCCATATCTTAACCCTCCATTTTATGTTTTACTTGAATATCATCATATGCCCCATTAGAAAAGGCTTTAACCTTATCAACTAGACCCCTGGCTACTTCGGTAGATTCACTTCTATCAGCCTTTAGTGCATCTTCAAGATATTTAAATGCAAGCCAAGGATTAACAGTATCACCACAAGTAAATAGATCTACTGACGCATAACCATATTCAGGCCATGTATGAATTGTAAGATGAGATTCCTGGATTATAACGGCACCGCTTACTCCCCAGGGATTAAATTTGTGGAAACAACTAGTAACTATTGTAGCATTTGAAGCAATAGCAGCTTCTTTCATATGCTCCTCTATAATAGCATTATCCTTTAAAATCTCTTTATCACAGTTGTAGTATTCCACTAAAATATGTCTTCCAAGTTGTTCAATTTTCATAAAAATCCCTCCAAAATTATAAATTTAATTCCATCCGATAGATAGATATTTAATTAGCAAAAATGCTTCACTCATGAAACCTCCTAAAAAAACATTAAAAGTTTAGTAATAGTAAACTTTAAGTTAAACTATACTAACTATATTATTTTAGCAATGAGATAAATTGTTGTCAATAAATATTTTTAGTGTACAAAGATAAAATAGTTTGTACTAATATACAAAAAATTCAAAATATATGGAAAGTTTTAAATTAATGAATTACAATTGGAATAAGAAATGATTTCCATAATAGAATTATATAAGTAAATGTATAAACTTTAAAATGGAAACGTTTCCGAAGAGATCTTTGATAATTTAATATAAAAAGGAGGATTTTTATGAGGGTAAAAAGTGTTTTAAAACACAAAGCTAAGCTAAGTATCTTTACACTTATACTATTTTGTTTAACATTAATACCTGTGCCTAATAATGTAGTTAAAGCAGAAACTACTGGGAATCAAAAAGTTAAAGTTAGATTCTTTAAAGAAGATAGTGACTATTCTGGATGGAATATTTGGACTTGGTGGCCAAGTAATGATGGTAAAGCAATTGATTTTACACATGAGGATGAAAAAGGTGTATATGCAGTAATTGATGTACCTGCATCTGGAGAACTTGGACTAATAGTAAAAAAAGGTGAATGGGAAACAAAGGCAACAGGAGAAGTTAAATATGACTTATCTAAAGGAGAAGCTGAAATTGTAATTACAGCTGATAAGATTGATAAGGACAATCCTAAGGAAAAAAGTATAAAATATGAACCTTTATATAAGGATTTTGATAATATTAGTATCAAAGTAAACTATAATAGACCTAATAAGGATTACGAAGGATGGTCTTTATGGAACTGGATCATAGGAGGTTCTATAGGGGTAGAGGGGATTTTTAATAATCAAAATGAATTTGGAGCAGAAACAACAATTTCTTATACTGATATTAAAAGTACTACAAAGACAATAGGTACTAAAGGGAAATATGGAAATTGGGAAAAGGAAGATAGTTTTGAAAGAATAGTAGACTTAGCATACTTAGATTGCAATGGTAATCTAGAAGTTTATTATAAGCAAGATGATAATAAAACTTACTATGTTAAACCAGCATTAGTTGAAGAAACTCCAGAAGAGGGTGGAGTAGTTGCAGATGAACTTGTTAATCAACCTGGAGGAAAAAGTAAATGGTATGTTGCAGGTTCTTTCCAAGGATGGAATCCAAACAATTCAGAAACTCAATTAAAACATTTAGTTGACGATTTTTATGAATATTCAACAGTTTTACCAGCTGGTGAACATCAATTTAAAATTGTAAAGAATGGAACATGGGATGGATTTAGTAACAATGGCGATAATTTTATTTTAAATTTAACTGAAAAAACTAAGGTTAATTTTTATGTTAATGAAGAATTAAATCAGATTAGAATAAATATTGCTGGAGTTAACGGATTAACTCAATATGTTCCAGAATTAAGTGCAGATAAATGGCCAAGATTAGTTGGGGACATTCAAGAAGTATTTGGTGAAGGAACTTGGGCTCCTGCAAATGCTAAGCAAATGTTTGTTGATTATAACTTTGATGGAAGTGTGTACAAGCTACAAAGGAATTTACCAGTAGGAAAGTTTGAAGCTAAGGTGGTATTTGGAGCAAGTTGGGATAATGAAAACTATGGTTCACAAGAAGGAAATTTAGTAGTTAATGTTTTAGATCAAGCAGATGTTACCTTTGGAATTAATTACAAAGGGGATAAGATATTAACTCATAACTATAAGCCAACAGAAGGAAATTTTGATGGACTTATAAATAAATCAGCAATAAAATTTGATTCAAGAAGTATAACATATAAAAAACCATTTGGTGCAATAAAAGAAGAAACAGAAGATTTAACATTAAGAATTGGAGTTGCTAAAGATGATGTTCAAGTTGCAAAAGTTGAACTTATTGATGGAAGTGGAATAGCAAAAAGCTATGATATGAGAAAAGCAACTACAATAGGAGAAACAGATTATTATGAAGCAATAATACCAAAAACAGAGTTTAAAGGTATTGGAATATGGGGTTATAAATTTATACTAGTTGATGGTAAAACTAAGGTTGAATATGGTGATGATAATTTAAGTGGTGGAAGTGGCACTACTGCAGAAGAAGGAGCATTACCTTATAATTTAACAGTATATGCTAAGGATTATAAAACTCCTGATTGGATGAAAAATTCTATAGTATATCAAATATTTCCAGATAGATTCTTTGACGGAAATGAAGACAACAACAGAGCAAAGTTAATAGATGGATATAGAGGATATACTTTAGAAAATGGAGAAATTAAACCATATAAACTTCAATATTTTGATGGTGGAGTTAATGGTGAACCTTCACAATCACAAGTATGGGGTGAGTGGACTGATTATCCAGAAAATCCAAGGCATAGTACTCCAGAAAATAAGCCATATTATCCTAATTCAGAAACAGATAATATTTGGACAAATGAGTTTTATGGTGGAGATATTCAAGGAATAGAACAAAAGTTAGATTATTTAAAATCTATAGGTGTAAGCGTTATTTATTTAAATCCAGTAGCATGGGCAGCATCTAACCACAAATATGATGCAACTGACTATAAATCTTTAGATCCAATGTTTGGTAAACCTGTTTACAACTTAGCAGGAGATTCTACCTCAGGATTAAATTATGAAGCTACAAGGGCTGCATCAGATAGAATATATCAAGCTTTTGCAAAGGCATCAGAAGAAACAGGAATTAAACTAATAGCAGATGGAGTATTTAACCATGTTGGTGATGACTCTATATACTTTGATAGATATGAAAAGTATCCAGAAATTGGTGCTTATGAATATTGGAGAAAAGTATATGATAAAGTAAATACTGGAAAATCTCAAGATGAAGCAGAAAAAGAAGTCATAAAAGAATTTGAAAATCTTAAAAATCCTGTAACAGGTAAAAACTACTCTTATCCAGAAGACTTTGAATTTACAAACTGGTTCAAAGTTGAAAATGAATGGATTGTAAAGGACAAAGATGGAAATAGCTTAGAAAAGAAAGACCAACATTATAAATATGAAGGCTGGTGGGGATATGATTCATTACCAGTAATGGAAGCTAAAGAACCGCAGGAAGGTGATGAATTAGCTATTTCAGGAAATCATGAATGGAATAATGTTGACTATAGAGAAAATGTTATTGGATATGATTTAAATGCTATGACAGAGGAAGAAGCACAAGAGCAAATTCAATATGCAGCATCTCAAAGATGGATATGGATGGGGGCAAGAGGATGGAGATTAGACGTTGCTCCAGATGTATCAACAGCTACATGGCAAAAGTTTAGAGAAGCTGTTAAATCTACTGCAGGAAAATTAGATGCAAATGGAAATGTAATCGATGATCCAGTTATATTAGGAGAAGAATGGGGAGTTGCAACTCATTATCTATTAGGAGACCAATTTGACTCAGTAATGAATTATCAATTTAGAGCTGCTCTTCAAAATTATATAATAAGTGGTAATGCAGAAAACTTTAATAATGCACTAGAAGTTATTAGAGAAAACTATCCAAAGGAAGCTTGGCAAGCTATGCTAAACTTGGTAGATTCTCATGATACTATTAGAAATATAACTAAAATAGACAATCCTACATGGGAAGAAGAAAACACTAAAATTGCTCCAGAAGCTTCAGATAGTGCATTAAAGCTTCAAGCATTGACTGCAATTTTCCAAATGGGATATCCAGGTGCTCCAACTATCTATTATGGTGATGAAGTAGGCGTAACAGGAACTAAAGACCCAGATTCAAGGAGAAGTTTCCCATGGGAAAGAGTTTCAGAAAATAATGGAGATTATTCAGCAGTTGGAAGATATTCAGAGTTATTTAATGTTTATAAAAAAGCATCAGAAACAAGAAATGAAAATCTTGATTTATTTGCAACTGGTGAAATTCAAACTGCATATTCAAGTGATAATGTAATTGCTTATGCAAGAAGAAATTCTGAAAAGGGAGCATTGTTAGTATTAAATCAATCAGCTGAAGAAAAAACTATTGAAGCAGATGTAACAGGATTTTTACCAGAAGGATTAAGTTTAAAAGATAAGTTATATGGGAATATAACATCAACTGTAAAAGATGGAAAAATTCAAATTACAATTCCAGCTCAAACAGGATTAATGATGGTATCTACTAACAATATTGTAAATGTTGAAAAGGTACAAGGACTTAAAGCTAATGCAGAACAAGGAAAAGTAACATTAACATGGAATGATGTTGATGGAGCTGCTAAATACAATATTTATAGAACTAATCTTGAAGGACAAAAGGCTGAAAAGATTGATTCATCAAATAATACAAGATTTGAAGATAATACTGTTGTTGATGGTGTAAGATATTATTATTATGTTACAGCAGTTAAAGATGGAGGAGAAAGTGATTTCAGCGACTCAGTAACTGCACTTCCATCATATACTATTGAATCAATTGACACACCTAAGCAAGTAAAAGATTTAACTATTGGAATAGGAAATAAAACAGAAGAAATAACTGTAAAGGTAAATATTCCAGGATTAACTGATAATAATGAATATAGAGGAAAAGATATTCCAAACTTTGAAGCTAAGTTAATGTATTATAAAGAAGGAACATTAAAGGATAATGCAAATAGTACTAAGCTAAGATATAAAGAAGATGCTGAAGATGGATCAAAGGTTTATTATGCATCATTTGAACCAACAGAAGCTGGTGTATATAAGTACTATGCTAAAGCTACTACAAATGCTGGTGATAATTATGTAGAATCAGTAGAAGCATCAATGAAAGCTATAATGAATAGTGAAGATACTACAGCGCCAAATGCACCTACATTAAGTGATATAGTTGTGGAATCTAATAGAGTAAAAATTGATTGGACATCAGATGGTGTAGATGTAGAAGGATTTGAAATATATCGTAAAGAAGGAAATAATGAATTTGTAAAAATTTCTGTAGTAGATAAAGCTGCTAAAGAATTTGTAGATTTTACAGTAAGTAACGATAAAGATTATACTTATAAAGTTGCTGCTTATGATAAGTTCTATAATAGAGCTGATTCAGAAGAAAAATCTGTTACTCCAAAATTAGTTATGGTAGATGTAACACTAAGATTACACATTCCAAATTATACACCTGCTACAGACGATATTTATATTGCTGGAGATTTAAATGGATGGAATGCTTCAGGTGGAAGACTTACAGTTCCAAGTGGTGCAACATCTAGAGATGTAGTAGAATATAAATTTAAAATGATGGCAGGAAAGAGTATTCAATATAAATATACAAGAGGTTCATGGACTACAGAAGCATTTACAAGTCATAATCGTATTCAAAATGATACAGAGGATTATGGAAACTGGTCTTATAGTTCTACTGATACTAATATGAAGTTGACCGTTAAGAATCAAGGTGGAAACTCAATGGTAGTTGATGATTATGTACTACGTTGGGTGGATATGCCAATGATGGTTTCAATGCCAAGAATTTCTTATGGAGAAGATATTGAATATGAGACTTCTGATAAAGAATTTACCTTAAAAGCTAGCGTTCCGTATGGAGTTAAATTTACAATAAATGGTGAAGATATAAATGAATTATATCCTAACGCTATGGATAAGTATGGTAATGTATATGTGGAAGGAATAAAATTACAATCTGGTATTAATGAATTTAAACTTGGTATAAAGCCAACACAAGAAACTATTGATTTACCTTGGTACACTGATGATGGTAGAGCTTCACAAGCAACTAAGGAAATAACAATGAAGGTTAACTGTACGGCAGAACCAGAAGCTGTGAAGGCGACAGGAGTAACCTTAGATAAGACAACATCAGAATTAAAGATAAATGAAAGTCTAGAGTTAAAGGCAAGTATTTCACCGGCAGATGCGACAAACAAAGATGTTACTTGGGAAACAAGTGATGAAAAAGTTGCAAAGGTAGATGAAAATGGAAAAGTAACAGCAGTAGGAGAAGGAAAAGCAACAGTAACAGTTACAACAAAGGATGGAAGCTTTAAGGCGGTATGTGAGGTTACTGTAGCAGCAGAAGAAGTGCCAGTAATAAGAGCAACAGGAATAAGCTTAGATAAGATATCTGTAGAATTAAAAATAAATGAAAACTTAGAATTAAAGGCAAGCATTGAACCAGCAGACGCAACAAATAAAGAAGTTACTTGGACTTCAAGTGATGAAAAAGTTGCAAAGGTTGATGAAAATGGAAAAGTAATAGCAGTAGGAGAAGGAAAAGCAACAATAACAGTAACAACAAAGGATGGAGACTTTAAGGCTACATGTGAAGTTACTGTAAAAGCAGATAATGGAAATACTGATCCTGTAGAAAATGTAGTTGAAAAGATAGAAAATCCTAACGGAAAAAATCAAATAGTTATAAAGAATCCATCAAATGAAATTAAGCTTGAAATAAAAGATATAGAAGCTATAAAAAATGGAAATGGATCTTTAGAAATTAAAAATGGAGAGAATACTATATTAATACCATTTAGCTTAATAGATAAAGAATTATTAAAAGAAGGCTCAAGTATAATCTTTGAAATGAATGTTAAGGAAGATGCAACTATAACAGCTGGAATTAAAGGTGTTAAAAAAGTATTTGAACTTAACCTATTAATTAAGAATGGAGATAATATAGTTAAAGTTCATAACTTTAAAGACGGAGTTGCAACAATAACATTAAAATTAAGTGATGAGGACTTAAAAGGATTAAACAAAGGAAATTTAGCAGTATTCTATTATGATGAAGAAACTAAGACATTTAAAGAAATGGAAACAACTATAAATGGAAATGAAGTAACATTTAAGACTCCTCACTTTAGTAAGTTTATAATTGCAGAAAAAGCTTCTAATAATGGAAATGATAATGGAGGTTCTTTACCAGCAACAGGTGGAAATAATCCAATTTACTCATTAGTAATAGGATTAATTATAGTAGGTGCTGGAATATTCTTTGTATTTAACAAAAAGAAAGAGTATTTAAAGTAATATAGTAACAATTAAATTTAAAAATAAAATGGATTATATTTTAAAAATAAAATATAATCCATTTTTTATTAAGTATATTAAATATATTTGATTAAAATTTTACTTAACGTAACAAGTATAATTTACTTAACATAATACGAAAAACTTTAATATAACACGTTGGATAATAAAATAATTTCAAAAAAACATATAATATGTAAAGTGTTAACATATAAAATTTAAGGACAATGTCGATATATGTATTAAAATAATTACCAAATATAAGTACATTTAACTTGAAGAAGAGTGAGTAAATGATAAAATTAAATTAGAAAGGAATAAAGGGGGGAATTTATATTAAGAAACTTTTAGTTTTTGTTGACAATTGAGAGTGACTTAATAAAAGTATAATAAGTGATTATTATGCTAAACACCTATTTAAATAGATGAGGAAAATTCAAATTTTATGTATGTAGAAATTAAAAATAAGTTATATAGAATAAAATGTTAACTAGAATATGTAGTATTAGCTCATTCTAAAGAATAGTAGGTTAAAAAATTATAAATTAATAAGGAGGTATATAAATTAGAAAACAATAATATAAATTTAATAAAAATAATAAAAAAGGGGAGATAATAAAGTGAGCGATAAAAAGAAACTTAGATTGCTGAGTTTTGTGTTAACCTTTACAATGGTTATATCCAATTTTTTAACTAATTTTACAGCTTTAGTAGTTAAAGCAGATGAAATTAACACCAATATACTTATAGAAGATTTTGAAAATCTAAGTAAGTCAAGTTATGCGGCAGCAGATGTTCAATTAGCAACTGGTTATTGGAATTTTAATAATGCAATGTCTGGGAATCAGCCTCCTTCTGATAAGGTGATAGGTAGTAGAGCAGCTAGAATAAGAGGTGAAGGCTCTATATCTATGAATTTTGATGTTTCCAATGTAAAAGAGATAGTTTTATCTCATGGATACTACGGAAATGATTCGGGTCTAACTTGGAAGCTTCAAAAATCTACTAATGCGGGTGAAAGCTGGGAAGATGTTGGATCACCAAGTTCTATATCAAATGAATTAAAAGAAGAAAAATTTACAATTAATGAATTAGGTAATGTTAGATTTAAAATTCTTGTACAGGGTGCCGCTAAAAGAATTAATATTGATAACTTTACTATAGTATATAATAATGGCACTGAAGAACAAATTGCATTAACTGGATTAAGAATCGATGAAAGCATATCTTTAGAAGTTGGAGAAAATAAAAGCTTAACACTTGACTATACTCCTGAAAATACAACAGAAAAAGGTGTTGAATATATAAGTCTAAATCCAGAAATAGCAACAGTAGATAATGATGGAAAAGTCGTTGCTATTAAAGAAGGACAAACAACTATAGAAGTTAAATCAAAAATAAGAACTGATATAAAAGCAGAATGTAAAGTAACTGTAAATAAGGCTATAGATAAAGTTGGCCCAACAGTTACAGATTTAAAACCATCTAATGGACAAAATATAGGAAATTTAAGAAAACCTGAAGTTAGCGCAACATTTAATGATGAATCAGGCGTAGATATGAGTTCAGTTAAATTATTACTTGACGGAAATGATGTAACCGCTAACATATCTAAAGACAATCAAACTATAAAATATTCTGTATCAGAAGATTTAGATGATGGTACTCATACGGTTTTAGTTGAGGTTAAGGACACATTAGGAAACTTAACTTCAAAGGAATGGAAATTTACAGTTGGTGAAGTAAGTAAAAATTTATATTTTGGACAACTTCACTCTCATACTAATATATCCGATGGTACAGGTTCAGTAGATGAAGCATATCAATATGCTGAAAATACTGCAAAAGTAGATTTTTTAGCTGTAACAGATCACTCTAATTGGTTTGATAATGATAAATTAGCTAATATAGCTGATGGATCAATGAGTCAAGCTTGGAATAAAGGATTAAGTGCAGCAGATAAATACAATAAAGATGGAGATTTTGTTGCTATTTATGGATATGAAATGACTTGGTCAGGATCAACTGGTGGATATGGACATATGAACACTTTCAATACACCAGGATTTGAAACAAGAACAAATAGTAAAATGGATTTAAAGAATTACTATAATACTTTAAAAACACAAAAGCAATCATTATCACAATTAAATCACCCTGGAAAAACATTTGGAGATTTTAGTGACTTTGCATATTATGATGCTGAAATAGATAAACAAGTAACACTAATTGAAGTCGGAAATGGTGAAGGAGCTATTAGAAGTTCTGGATACTTCCCTTCATATGAGTATTATACAAGAGCTTTAGATAAGGGATGGCATGTTGCTCCAACAAATAACCAAGATAACCATAAAGGCAAATGGGGTAATGCTAACACTGCAAGAACTGTTATAGAAGCTTCAGACCTTTCAAGAGACTCTGTTTATGATGCAATAAAAGAAAGAAGAGTTTATGCAACTGAAGATGAAAACTTAAGAATTTCTTATGAAGTTAATGGAAGTACTATGGGGTCTATATTACCTAAAACAGATAAATTAGATTTCAAAGTAAATGTTGAAGATATAGATAATGGGGATAATATAAAGAAGATATCAATAATTGGTGATGGAGGCAAGGTTATACAATCTATTGATAATATAAATTCTACGGTTAAAGAATGGAATTTTTCAATAGATAAATCAAATAGTTCATATTATTATGTAAGAGTAGATCAAGCAGATAAAGATATAGCTGTAACATCAGCAATTTGGGTAGGAGATAGAGAAAACTTTGGAATTTCTACAGTAGATTCTGATACAGAAGTAATTATAGCTGGTGAAGAATTTAATATAGGAACTACTATATATAATAATGAAGCAACAGCTATAAATGATATTAAAGTAGAATATTATGTAAATAATGGAAGTGAAGCTATAAAAACTGAAACTATTGAAAAAGTAGATTCAGGTTCAACAGTGGTAGCTAAATTACCATATTCATTTACTAAAGCTGGAGATTATTCATTCCAAGTAAAAGTGACAGCTACTATAAATGGAACAGTTAAGGAATTTAAAGGAGCTATTGATGTTGAAGTTTTAGGAGCTAATGAAGTTTCTAAGGTCGTTATAGATGGTGCACATCAAAATCAATATGTATCCGGAGATTATTCAGGAAAAGTTACTACATTAACTGCATTAATGGCTCAAAATAAAATAAAATCAATTATAAATACTAAACCTATAACAGATGAAGTACTAAAGGGAGCATCACTACTTATAATGTCAGATCCTCAAAGTACGGTAAAAGATGCATATGGATTAACACCTCAAAAATATACTGAGGACGAATTAGCTGCAATAGCTAGATTTGTTAAAAATGGAGGAAATATTGCAATAACTTCTAAGGCTGATTATGGAGACGCTAAAGATGAGTATGGAAATGCAAGACAAGGGAATTCTGTACTTGAAGCAATAGGAGCTAAAATAAGATTTAATGATGACCAAGCTACTGATGATAATGAAAATGGCGGTCAAAATTACAGATTATATTTTGATGATTATAACACAAATAGCAGTTGGATGAATGGAATAGACACTACTAAGAAATATAGTTTTTATAGTGGATCAACACTTACAATGCCATCTGATACATCAAATATTGATGTTTTAGTAAGAGGACATGAAACTACTTACGGAAATGATGCTGATAAACAAGGTGATAATACAATTGTAGGAAAAGGTGATGTTGTAGGATTAGCCGTTGAAACTTTAGACAATGGAGCTAAAGTTGTAGTATCAGGAGCTACATTCTTCTCAAACTTTGAAATGGATGGTTTAGATTATTCTAACTACCAAATAACTGAAAAAGTTCTTAAAGAGCTTGCTTCAGCACCAGAGCTTCCTGTAAGCAAGATTGCTGATGTTAGAGTAGATGCTGATAATAACAATCTTCCAGATAGATTTGGTGAAGCAGTAGTAGTTGAAGGGTATGTAACTGCAGCATCTAATATTGCAGCACCAGGAAATTCATTCTTTGATGTTATTTATGTTCAAGATGAAACAGGTGGATTAACTATATTTGGAGTTTCAACCACATCAGTGAAATTAGGACAAAAAGTAAGAATTCAAGGAAAAGTATCCTCATATTTAGGTGATGCACAAGTTGCGCTTAAAAATGAAAGTTTAGGATTAAAAATTATAGATGAAAATATTAACTTAGTACAACCTACTAAACTTTCAACTAAGGACAGTATGCTTGAAGTAAAAGAAGGACTTTTAGTAAAAGTAGAAGGAAGAGTAACTAGAATTGTTGGACAAGATATATTTGTAAATGATGGAACTGGGGAAGCAAGGGTTTATGTTGAAGGATATATTAGAAGCAGCAAAAATCCAGGAGTAGATGATGAATGGAAAGCTAGAATTAATGTAGGAGATAAGGTTTCTGCAATAGGACTGGCATCAGAAGAACCAGCGGGAAGTCATAGATTGAGAGTTAGGGATTCAGCTGAAATTGAAAAGTTACCAAGTAATGATGTTGAAATCACAATACTTCATACTAATGATACTCATGGTAGAGTTAAGAGTGATTCAAGTGTTATTGGAATAGACACAATATCAGCAATTAAGAAGAGCATACCAAACTCTATATTAGTAGATGCGGGAGATACTCTACATGGTTTGCCATTTGCAACTATGAATAAAGGAGCAGATATTGTAACTTTAATGAAACTTGCAGGCTACGATGTAATGACTCCAGGTAACCATGACTTTAATTATGGATATCAAAGACTTTTAGAACTTGCTAATATGGCATCAGAAGGCAGTAATGGATTTCCTATAATTTCTTCAAATGTTATGAAGGGAGATAAAGCATTATTAAATTCAAATATAATAAAGGAAATTGATGGAGTTAAGGTAGGATTCTTTGGGTTATCAACTCCAGAAACAGCATATAAGACTAATCCTAATAATGTTATAGGAATAAACTTTAATGATCCTATAGAAAGTGCTAAAAAACAAGTTGGAGAATTAAAGGCAAAAGGAGCAGACGTAATAATTGCAATAGCTCATATTGGAACAGATGATTCTAGTGAAATAACTTCTCCAATGATAGCAAAAGCTGTTGAAGGTATTGATATTATAGTAGATGGACATAGTCATAGCAAATACCCAACAGGACTTGAAGCTGATAATGGAACAATAATAGTAAGTACAGGGGAATATGAAGCAAATCTTGGACAAGTAAAAATTATTGTAGATAAAGAAACAAAGAAATTAGTAAATACAGTTGCAACTTTAATTCCAAAGAGTACAGCATCTACTATAGAGGCAGATGAAACTGTAACATCAAAAATAAAGGAAATTGATGAGGCACAAAATGTTATTTTATCAAAAGTAATAGGAAATTCTAAGGTTGTTTTAGACGGAGCAAGAGAAAATGCTAGAACAAAAGAAACTAATCTTGGAAACTTAATTACTGATGCAATGCTTTATGTAACAGGTGCTCAAATTGCCATAACAAATGGTGGTGGAATACGTGATAGCATAAATGAAGGTGAAATAACAAAGGGAGAAGTTGTTAAAGTCCTTCCATTTGGAAACTTTATAGTTACTAAGTATTTAACAGGAGCGCAAATTAAAGATATTCTTGAACATGGAGTTAAATCATATCCAGCAACTGCAGGACAATTTACTCATGTAGCAGGTATAAAATATGCGTTTGATAAGGATAAAGAAGCTGGTAATAGAGTATTTAGCATAACTATAGATGGAAAAGCATTAGATATGAATGCAAAATATCTTGTTGCTACAAATGATTTTATGGCAGCTGGAGGAGATGAATATCCACACTTTAAGAATGCTAAAACAGAAAATGAGTTCCAAGCATTGGATGAAGCATTAGAAGTTTATATTAAAAAACTTGGGGATGTAAATTATTCAGTTGAAGGTAGAATAGTAGTTGGTAAAGAGGTTCAAGAAGTAAAAGTAACAGGAGTAAGTTTAGACAAGACAACAGCAGAATTAAAGATAAATGAAAGCTTAGAATTAAAAGCAAGTATTTTACCATCAGATGCAACAAATAAAGAAGTTACTTGGACTTCAAGTGATGAAAAAGTTGCAAAGGTTGATGAAAATGGAAAAGTAATAGCAGTAGGAGAAGGAAAAGCAACAATAACAGTAACAACAAAGGATGGAGACTTTAAGGCTACATGTGAAGTTACTGTAAAAGCAGATAGTGAAAATCCTGATCCTGTAGAAAATGTAGTTGAAAAGATAGAAAATCCTAACGGAAAAAATCAAATAGTTATAAAGAATCCATCAAATGAAATTAAGCTTGAAATAAAAGATATAGAAGCTATAAAAAATGGAAATGGATCTTTAGAAATTAAAAATGGAGAAAATACTATATTAATACCATTTAGCTTAATAGATAAAGAATTATTAAAAGAAGGCTCAAGTATAATCTTTGAAATGAATGTTAAGGAAGATGCAACTATAACAGCTGGAATTAAAGGTGTTAAAAAAGTATTTGAACTTAACCTATTAATTAAGAATGGAGATAATATAGTTAAGGTTCATAACTTTAAAGACGGAGTTGCAACAATAACATTAAAATTAAGTGATGAGGACTTAAAAGGATTAAACAAAGGAAATTTAGCAGTATTCTATTATGATGAAGAAACTAAGACATTTAAAGAAATGGAAACAACTATAAATGGAAATGAAGTAACATTTAAGACTCCTCATTTTAGTAAGTTTATAATTGCAGAAAAAGCTTCTAATAATGGAAACGATAATGGAGGTTCTTTACCAGCAACAGGTGGAAATAATCCAATTTACCCATTAGTAATAGGATTAATTATAGTAGGTGCTGGAGCATTCTTCGTATTTAATAAAAAGAAAAAAGAAACAACTAAATAAAATATAAAAGGAAGCTATTTTAGCTTCCTTTTTATTTAGATATTATAAAAAGTTTAATAAATAAAGAGGCTTTACCAAATTTACTTTTCTTAGCTTTCAATAAAACATATGTAAGCTTGTATTTTTAGTATAGTATAACTATAAACTACAAGCTTTTTAAAATACTCTTAAAAAAGCAAGGATAATTAACATTGCTCCTGATAACCAAGAAAGATTTAGGTTTATATTTTCTATGAATTTTCTTCCGATAAATGCCCCTAATAATATTGATACAAGTCCTATAATAAGAGCAACTATAAAAACTTGAATATAATTAATAAAAATAAGGCTACTACCAAACCCTACAGCTAAGCTATCTAAAGAAAGAGCAAAGGCAAGGTAAAAGGCCTCTTTAGGAGTAAGTATTTTAGATTTATCAAAATCTGCTTTGACTTCATCAGCATATACTTGGAGAACAAATTTAAAATCAAATACTTTAAAGGTTAAAGGCGAAAAATTATGTGATCTTTTTTTTATATATGATTTGAGTAAGCTTTCAAAAAGTCTATATATACCTAGAAAAAAAAGTATAAAAAAACTTATTATTTTTGCAATATTAGAAGAAATATAATTTTGAAGAAATCCTCCTATTAATAAGGAGAATCCTAACATACTAGCAGAGATAATATCAACTATGAGAGCTGATAAAAATGGAATTTTTATTTTGCTAGTTCCATAAGCAATACTTGCTAAAAATGAATCTATAGATACTGATAAAACTAATAATATTGTTTCTAGCATAAACTCATCCTCTGAAAATATTTTTAATTTATAATATGAGAAAAATAGATATAAAGTTACAAAGTTTGACTAATAAATAAAAATGGATAAAATAAAAATAGTAGTAAAAAATTGCTTTTAAATATAAAATAATAATAATTAGTTAATATAAAGGAGAAAAGAATGGAAGATAAAGATTTTAACATTAATGAAGACGAAAGAAGAATAATGAGTTTTTTAGATGAGAAAGGTAATAAAATAGACTTTGAAGCAGTTGCTAGAGTTTATTTAGAAGAAACAGAATATTTACTTTTAGCACCAATAGATGAGAAAAGTGAAGATGTATATGTTTTTAGAGTAGATGAAGTAGATGGAAAAGAAGAATTAAATTTGGTTGAAGATGATAAAGAATTTTTAGCTGTAAAAAAAGAATATAAAAAATTGTTATATTAATTTGGAGGTTAAATTATGGATTTCAATAAAATTATAAACATATTAGATGAAAATGGATTATCTGAAATTGAAGATTTAAAAACTGAAGATGGTATATTTCTAGTTAAATTCTTTTTAGATTTTGATGAAGATGTATTAAGTGCAGCTAGAAGTTATTCAAATGAAGAAAGTGATTATGAAGAAGAAAGTAATGAATGGTTCAAAGAGTATTTTATTCCATACCTTTACGAGTATGCTAATGATGAAGTAGTTGATATAATAGAAGAAATAGTAGAAGAATTAGATGTTTTAGGAGAAGTTATGGCTTTTCAAATGGAGATATCAAATTATGAATCTATTCAATTCATGGCGCTATTTACAAAAGAAGAAAATGGAGTAACTATTGAAGATGTAGCTAAAGAATTTATCTGCTAATTAAAAGAGATTCCATTGAACATAAAAAGATATGGTTAAAAAACATGTTAGTAATATAATTTGTATTAATGCCTCAAATATTGAGGCGTTTTTTAATTCAAAAAAATATAAAAACTTTTAAAGCCATAAAAAGTTTTTATATTTTTTATTGATTATAAGTAATTATATTTATATATTCATAAAACAAAGTAATTTATACCTCTAATACATAATAAATAATTAGTAAATTATTTAGGCAACCTTTTTCAAAGGGTTGCTACCAAAGTGTTTTTTAATATATTTTCTATATATATTCTTTTGTGTTTTACTTATAAGCTTGTCCAAATCTTGAGAAAGATAAATTATTAGTTTGTTGCTTGGTGAAAGATATCCTAGTAAGAAATTTAGAATAGCTTTTTTAATTATTATTTGTTTTCTACGTTTTTTAATCATTTTAGTAGCACCTCCATCTATTTACAAAATACATCTTGTTATAACAATATTATACCAAAAAGTGTAAAAATGTAAAATGGTTTTATAAAACAAATAACAACAAAATAACCTATAAAAATTATGTAAATTTAATGAAAATATTAAAATAAATGGTATAAATTGAAAATAATACCTTAAAGTAAATGATTAACAAAAAAATTAATATTAGAATTTGTCGAAATTATATAAGTTGATATTGATTAAAATAGAAGGTAAAATGTAATAAAGAGTTAAATAAAATTAGTCAAAGCAAAGGAGAACCAAGGATGGAATATAAAGATATGAAAATGGATGATATAATAAAAAGAATTAATGAACTTTATAAAAAAAGTAAAGAAGAAGGATTAGATGATTCAGAAAAAGAAGAACAACAAATATTAAGAAGAAGATATATAGATAGTGTAAAAAGTAACTTCAAAGCTCAATTAGAAACAGTTGAATTAAAAAAAAGAAATTAAAGGGTGATAAATTTGTCAGTTACAGTAGAAAAATTAATTAAAGATTTTGATATGGAAGTATTAGTAGAAGGAAATAAAAACGTAGAAATTTTTGTTAATGATATAAATAGACCAGGATTACAATTAGCAGGGTTTTACAACTATTTTGCTCCTGAAAGAATACAAGTTATAGGTAAAGCAGAATGGAGTTTCTTAGATGCTATGGCAGTAGAACTCCGTAAAAAAAGAATAGATAAGTACTTTAGTTTTAATTTAAATTGCTTAATTATAACTAGGGATTTAGAGCCACATGAAGAATTATTAAAGGCAGCGAAAAAAAATAAAGTATGGATAATAAAAACTAAGTTAGTAACTACTCAATTTATAAGCAAAATAACAATTTATTTAGCAGGACAATTAGCTCCGGAAACTAGACTTCATGGAGTTTTAGTAGATGTATATGGAATAGGAATATTAATAACAGGTGAAAGTGGTATAGGCAAAAGTGAGACTGCTTTAGAGTTAATAAAAAGAGGACATAGATTAGTAACTGATGATGCAGTTGATATAAAAGAAATAGATGGAGAACTTATAGGAAGGTCTCCAAGAATAACAATAGGGATGCTTGAAGTTAGAGGAATTGGTATAATAGATGTTTCATCATTGTACGGCTTAAGTTCTATTCTTCCTGAAAAGGATATCCAATTACTTATGCATTTTGAGCATTGGAAAGATGATGGGGACTATGATAGATTAGGGTTAAATGATGAACGCCAAGATATTTTAGGAGTTAAAGTAAAAAGATTGAGAGTACCAGTAAGACCGGGTAGAAATATTGCTGTAATAATAGAGGCAGCAGCAGCAAATTATAGACATTCACTTATGTCAGATGTAACTCCAGTAGATATAATTGAAAATAGAATGGATAAGATAATAGAATAATAAATCATATAAATAAAAGTTATAATAATAAATATAATAGTTTTTAGGAGGAGTAATATGAATAAAGAAGATAAGAAAAATCCTTGGCAAAAATATTTAGGTAATAAAAAGGAAGAATTATTTGATTTCTGTAACGGCTATATAGACTATATGTCATTATGTAAAACAGAAAGAGAGTGTGTGTTGACTAGTATAGATATGGCAATGGCTCTTGGGTATAGGGATTTAGAAGAAGTAATAGAAAATCAAGAAAAATTAAAACCTGGAGATAAAGTGTTTATAAATAATAAAGATAAAGCACTAGCCTTATTTCTTATAGGAGAAGAGCCGCTAGAAAAAGGTATGAGAATAATAGGGTCACATGTGGATTCTCCAAGATTAGATTTAAAACAAAATCCACTATATGAAGATTCAGATCTTGCAATGATGGAAACACATTATTATGGAGGCGTAAAAAAATATCAATGGGTTACACTTCCGCTAGCGTTGCATGGAGTAGTGATTAAGAAAGATGGTACTAAAATAGATGTAGTTATAGGAGAAGATAGTAGTGATCCAGTAGTTGGAATATCAGATCTTTTAATACATTTATCAGCGGATCAACTTCAAAAGAAAGCTAATGTAGTAATCGAAGGAGAAGATTTAAATTTATTAGTTGGAAATATGCCTTTAGAAGGTAGTGAAAAAGATGCTGTTAAGGCAAATATTCTTAATATTTTAAAAGAAAAATATGATTTTGAAGAAGCTGATTTCTTATCAGCTGAAATAGAAGTAGTTCCAGCTGGAAGAGCTAGAGAGTATGGATTAGATAGAAGTATGGTAATGGCATATGGTCAAGATGATAGAGTTTGTGCGTACACTTCATTAATGGCTCTTTTAGATATAGACAAAACTAGATATACATCAGTAATATTGCTAGTAGATAAAGAAGAAGTTGGAAGTAATGGTGCTACAGGAATGCATTCAAAATTCTTTGAAAATACAGTAGCAGAAGTAATGGATAGACTTGGAGAATATTCAAGCTTAAAGTTAAGAAGGGCTCTATCAAACTCTAAAATGCTATCAGCCGATGTAACAGCAGCCTATGATCCTAATTATCCATCTGTAATGGAAAAGAAAAATTCATCATATTTTGGAAAAGGCCTTGTGTTTAGTAAGTACACAGGTGCAAGAGGAAAGTCAGGCTGTAATGATGCAAATCCAGAATTTATGGCATGGCTTAGAAATATAATGGATGAAAATGATATTGCTTATCAAACTGCTGAACTTGGAAAAGTAGATCAAGGTGGTGGTGGAACAATTGCTTACATATTAGCTGAATATAATATGGAAGTTATTGATTGTGGAGTAGCACTACAAAATATGCATGCTCCATGGGAAGTTGCAAGTAAATTAGATATATATGAAACAATGAGAGGCTATAAAGCCTTTTTAGAATCAAAATTAGATTAAATCCCAAAAGTCATATTAAATTAAGCTAAATAAGTCTTAATTTAATATGACTTTATTTTTTTATTCACATAATTTAATTATGTGAATAAAATATATTATGAATTAAGGAGGGGATATTATGGAATTTGATTGGTCAAGATTCAAAAATTATGGATTATGGGTATCCATATTTGCTTTAATACCAATGCTTTTAAATTCATTAGGTATAGAAGTAATTCCAGAAGAATATCAAGCAATAACAAATACTATATTGTCAATATTAGTTGCACTGGGAATAGTAAGTAATCCTACTACTCAATGTAAATGGTTTGTTGATGATAAAAAAGAAAAAGAGATAGATAATCAAGTGGAAGGTCATAAATAATTAGGTAATATCCTATATAAAGCATAATTTTTAGGAGCTGTTATAAGGCAGCTCCATTTTAATATTATTATGAATATAGTGATTTTCATATATTTTTATAATTTTAATACTACAAAAGTTTGAAAGATATAGTAAATTAATATAAAATTAATTAATATATATGTTTTTGATTTTATTATTTTATTTAAATGAATATAGAACAATGGTATATAATTCTTAATTGTTTAGATTATAAGCATGACATATATATCATAATATTGAAAAGTGAGAGTATATATGAGAATTGGAGAATTTAGTAAAAGGAATAAAGTAAGTATTGAAACTGTTAGACATTATATAGATTTAGGTCTTATTATACCTTATAAGAATGGTGCTCAATATGAATTTAATGAAAAATGCCAAAAAGAAATTGAAAGTATTTTAGAATTAAAAGCATTAGGTTTTACTTTGAATGAAATAAAATCCATTTTTGTGTACGAAACATTAGGAAAACTTAGTGTTAATGAAAAAAATAATGTTTTATATGATATATTTGATTTAAAGCAAAAGGAAGTAAATAGAAAAATAAATGAATTAGTAGATATAGAATCAAGATTAATAAACAAATTAAAATATATAAATACAACAGAAATACAAAAAAGTTTTAACTTAGGAATAGATATTAAAAACTTAAGTCTATTATCATGTATTAAATGTGGGGATGAGTTATACTTAGAAGATGGTAATATAAAAAATAATCAAATATTAGAAGGAAAATTAAAGTGTACTTGTGGTATGAAATATAGTATAAAATCAGGAATATTAATTATTGACGATGATTTTGTAAAAAATAGTGATGAAATATATAATCTCATTATTGAAGACTATATAAAAGAGACAGATGAAAGGTATATTTTAAATTTAAGAAAAGGCTTAGATTGGACATGTAATGAACTATGTAAAATTTCTTTTAAAAATAAAGTAATATTAGAAATAGGAACTGGATTAGGTTTTTTATTAAGAAATTTATATGATAATTTAGATAATAGTGTGTATATTGCTATAGATAATAATATTGAAAAACATAATTACTTAAAGTCATTAATAGAAAGAAGTAGTTTTAAAAAGAATATAATGTTTATTTGTACAGATTTTAAATACATACCAATAAAGAAAAAATCTATTGATATATTTTTAGACTATGGAGGTAGTAGCAATTATTGGTTTGATAAAAATGATTTTTCACTTGAAAATATATTGAAATATTTAAAGGAAGATTCATATGTTGTTTTATCATATATTTTATTTAAAAAATTTATATTAAGTAACCCCATAAAAAGAGAAAATAGAAAGAATTTTAACATTAATTATATTAAAGAGGAACTAAATAAATATAATTTTACTATGATATCAGATCAAAAGTCAGATTATTTAAATAAACCTAGTATATATGAAAATTATTTTTCTGATAGTGAGGAAGTTTATTCATATTTATATTTTGGAAAAAGGTAGGGTTAACCCTACCTTTTTTTAAAATATAATAAAAATATCCCAAAATATAGGGTTGATATGTTGTATAGAAGATATTATACAATTTTCTAGAGGTGATAAAAATGAAATATATAAAGAATAAAGAAGATAGAAACTCTATTTTATTTTATCTAGCAAATTTGATATCAATATTTGGGACAGCCATATATACTTTTGCCATAAGCTTATATACATTAAAGATAACTGGGTCAAGCATTAGCTTTTCTACTACTTTGATTTTAAGTATATTGCCAATAATTATATTGAATCCTTTTGTAGGAGTAATAGTAGATAAATTTAACAAGAAGAAGTTAGCAGTTATAGCTAACGCTTTAAATGGAATATTTTTATTTACAGTGTACTTAATCAGTAATTGGAAGGGGTTAAATCTAGGAACTATTTATTTAAGTACTTTTGTTATTACAAGTATAAACATTATATTTGATATAAGCATAGATTCAGCCATTCCTAATATTGTTTCAAAAGATAAGGTAGTTAACATTAATTCAGGAAATAGAATAATAGATTCAATATCTTCTGTGTTAGGACCAGTATTAGGAGGAGTGGCATTTGCTGCTTTTAATATAGAAACTTTTATATTAATAAATTCTATTTCGTTTATAGTTTCAGCAATTTTAGATACTTTAATTGATTTTAAATATAATACTGAAAATGAATCAGAAGAAATGGATAGTGAAAGTATTACTTTTGGGAAATTGAACTATTTTAAGGAAATAGCAGAAGGACTTAAATATTTAATAAGTAAAAGATACATTATTAGAATTCTATCTATATTTATAATATTTAACTTTTTTATATCTTTTTCAGTTACGATTCCAATACCAATTATATTAAATAATATATTAGAAATTCCAGCTAAAAGTTATGGATTAATTCAGGGAGGAATCCCTGTAGGAATGATAATAGGTGCATTTGTAGTTAAAAAAATTATGGCTAAATATAAATTAAACAATATTTTTTCAGCAGTAGGAATAGTCATGTCGGTTAATATAATATTACTTTCTATTCCGATATTATTTAAAACTATAAATAATATAAATGTATATATAATGTACTATTTAATTATAATGATATTTATGGGTATATGTATATCTTTAGTTGATATTCCATTTTCATATACTATGCAAACTAATATAGAGGAAGAATATAGAGGAAGATCAATAAGTTTAACAATAAGTATAGTAAAAGTAGTAGTCCCAATATCGTATATAATATCGGGAATTTTACTTCAAAGTATAGAACCTTATATAGTAGTTCTATTCGGAGGAATTTCAGTATTAATAATAAGTATAATATTTTTCAAATATGCGAAGCGACTATACAATTAAAATAAAAAATTATTAATTGGGCTGTCTATTTAACAGCCCTTTATGATTTAATCATAAGATAAAACCCAATTTAACATTGAGATTATATAATCCTCTTGAGTAATATTAACATCTCCAACACTTCCATGGCCTTTATCATTAGGGATACCATGACAGTCGGATCCACTTGAAATAAATAAATTTCTGTCTTTAGCTAATTTTAAAAAATTCTCTGTATCAGCTTCTTTATTTTTATAATAAATAGCTTCAAGTCCATCGAATCCTAAATCTAATAAATCTTCAACTGGTGTTTTCTTAACCAATACAGGATGTGCTAAAAAAACTAAGGCATTATACTTCTTTAATAATTCGATCCCTTCCTTTGTAGAAAGTTTAGTAGATGGAATATAAGCTGGGCAGTTATTACCTATAAAGTTATCAAAAATATAATCATGGTCATAAGAATAACCAGCATCTATTATAGCTTTCGCTATATGAGGTCTTGCTATAGTATCTTTTCCGTTAGATAAAACCTTATTTATATCAATTTTAATATTATGATATTTTTTTAGATTATCAACTATCTTATGAGCCCTGGAAATTCTTCTTTCTTTTAATTCGGCTAATATATTATTAAGTTCGGGATGATCATAATTATCTTTATTAAAAAAGCCTAAAATATGAATTGATTCTCTATTATATTCTGTAGATAGCTCTATTCCGGGAATAAACTTAACATTAAGAGCTTCTGCTTCATTTAAAGCTTCTTTTATACCAGTTAATGTATCGTGATCTGTTAATGAAACATAATCCAAATTCCTTTGCTTTGCCATTTTTACTATATCTCTAGGAGTAAATCTACCATCAGAGCAAATAGAATGAATATGCAAATCGCATTTAAACATATATCTTCTCCTTCCAAATTAATAATATGTAACTTAAAATTTTAAAGTTATATATTATTATGATATAATCTATTCATTAAAAATATTTTAACACAATAGATTTACTTTTAATATAAAACATGGAGGATATTTATGCTTTTAATGATAGATAATTATGATTCTTTTGTGTTTAATTTAGTTAGGTATATAGAAGAATTAGGAGAAGAAGTTTTAATATATAGAAATGATAAGATAACTATTCAAGAAATAGAAATGTTAGAGATAGATGGAATAATAATTTCGCCAGGACCTAAGACACCTAATGAGGCAGGGATATCGCTAGAAATTTTACATAAATTTAAGGGAGTAAAGCCTATACTTGGAATATGTTTAGGTCATCAGTGCATAGGACATTATTTTTCTAGTAATATAATAAAAGGAAAAGAACCTGTTCATGGAAAAATAAGTTATATCAATCATTCAAATAAAGATATTTTTAATGGCGTAAAAAATCCATTGAGGGTAACAAGATATCATTCACTTATAATAGATAATAAAAATATTAGTAATGACTTAGAAGTAACTAGTTACACCGAAGATAATGTAGTTATGGGAATAAAACATAAAAAATATCCTATTTTTGGAGTTCAATTTCATCCAGAAGCTGAAATGACAGAAGAGGGACATAAGATAATAGAGAATTTTATACAAATATCGAAGAGCTTTAAGGAGAATAAAGATGATTAGGGTTAGAGAAATAAGTACAAATTACAATCCTCTTGAAGTTTATAATATTTTCAAGGACGAAATAAATACAATATTACTTGATTCATCTAAAGAAGATAAAATTTTATCTAAATTCTCTTTTATAGGAATAAATCCTTTTATGATTTTTGAATCGAAAGGACAAGAGTCATTTATCGATAAAGTTAAGATTCATGGAGAGCCTTTTACTGTTTTAGAAAATCTTATAAATAAATATAAACTTGATAATGATGGATATGACAATATACCATTTATTTCAGGGGCAATAGGCTATATATCATATGATACAGGAAGAATATTAGAAGAACTTCCAGATACAAGTAAAGAGGATTTTAACATAAGTGATATGAAGTTTATTTTCTATAAGAATATTATAGTGTTTGATTTAGAAAATAAAAAACAATACATAACATCAATAATTGATAATGCTTATAATGAAGACTTAGATTATTTAGAGGAAAAGATAAAGTTAGCAAATATAATAAAAGAGCAGGATTTTGAATCTATAAATAAAAACTTTAAATCTAATTTTGAAAAAGAAAATTATAAAAATGCAATTACTAAACTAAAAAAATATATTATAAATGGTGATGTTTATATTGCTAATATGACTCAAAGGTTTTATACAGAAAATAAAGAAGAACCTTTTGAGATATATAAAAAGTTAAGAACTATAAATAAGGCACCATTTTCTGCTTATATGAATTTTGAAGATTTTCAGGTCATAAGTTCTTCGCCTGAAAGATTTATTGAAATAAATAAAGGGAAGGTAGTTACAAGGCCAATAAAAGGGACAAGACCTAGAGGGAAAAATGAAGAAGAAGATAAGAAAAATAGTTTAGAACTTATAAATAGCGAAAAAGATAGAGCAGAGTTATTAATGGTGGTAGATCTTGAAAGAAATGACTTAAGTAAAGTATGCAAACCTTACTCAGTAAAGGTAACTGAACTATTTGAACTTGAAAAATATGCAACAGTATTTCATTTAGTGTCAACCGTAGAGGGTATTTTAAAAGACAATATATCATCAGTAAAATGTATTAAGGAATGTTTCCCTGGGGGATCTATAACAGGAACTCCTAAAATTAGAGCTATGGAGATAATAGAAGAACTAGAAGGATTAAAAAGAAATCTTTATACAGGATCTATAGGATATTTTGATTTTAGAGGAAATGCTGATTTTAATATAGCTATAAGAACAATTATTAAAAAGGACAATAGGGCCTACTTTGGCGTTGGTGGAGGAGTAACTTATGATTCTATAGAAGAAGATGAGTATAATGAAACACTAGATAAAGCAAAAGCCTTAATGAGGGTATTATGATGAGAAATGTAATAATAGGAAAAGATAAAATAACTATAGATAGTGGATACTTTTTTGCTAGAGGGGTATTTGAAACCATACTAGTAAAAGAAAAGCCATTGTTTTTAGAAGAGCATATAAAAAGGCTTAATAATGGTATTAATATTCTTAAAATTGGAGAAGCAATTGAAGTTGAATATATTAGTAATATAATAAATGATTTTAATATAAAAAATTGTGTTTTGAAAATAATTGTAACAGAAAAAAATATATTATTAGAAACTAGAGAACTATTATATAAGAGCGGAGATTATCTAAGAGGGTTCTCATTAAAGGTAGCAAAAACAATAAAAAATTCTACATCTAAATTGACATATATAAAGTCTATGAATTATTTAGAAAATATTTTAGAAAGAGAAGAGGCTTTGGAAGAAGGATATAATGAGGTCATATTTTTGAATGAAAAAGGATATGTCTCCGAAGGAAGTTTTTCTAATATATTTGCTGTGAAGAATAATGTAATATTTACACCAAAAATTAGTAGTGGATTACTTCCAGGTGTAGTAAGAAATCACCTTATTAAAAATTATGATGTAATAGAAAAAGAAGTAAGTTTAGATGATATCATAAATGCTGATGAAATATTTATAACTAATAGTTTATTGGGTATAATGGGAGTAAGTAAATTTGAAAATAGAATTTTGACAGAAAATAAAATCACAATTAAGATAAGAAAAGAATATGAATCACAAATTGGAAATTAGGAGGGGCATTTAATGATAGATAGAGAAAAAGTATTAGAAGGAGTAAAATTAATATTAGAAGGTATTGGGGAAGATCCAAATAGAGAAGGTCTTTTAGAAACTCCAGATAGGATAGCTAGGATGTATGAAGAAATCTTTTCAGGAATAGGAAAAGATGCAAAAGGTGAGTTAGAAAAAACTTTTACTGTTGAGGAAAATGATTTAGTTCTTGAAAAAGATATCACTTTTTATTCAATGTGTGAACATCATCTTGTACCTTTTTATGGTAAAGCACACATTGCTTATATACCAAAAGGAAAGGTTGCGGGACTTTCAAAACTCGCAAGATGTGTAGAAGTTTATGCAAAAAAACCACAATTACAAGAAAAATTAACTACAGAAGTTGCTGATGCAATAATGAAATATTTAAATGCAGAAGGCGTTATGGTAATAATTGAAGCTGAACATATGTGTATGACTATGAGAGGTGTAAAAAAGACAGGAACAAAAACTGTAACAACAACATATAGAGGATGTTTTAAAGAGGATTATCAATTAAGAAAAGAAGTAATGAGTTTATTAAAATAGGGGGTAGAATTTTGGGAAATGTTAATAAAATTCTAAATCATCCTAAGTATAAGAGATTATTAAATGAATTAAACCAATTAGAAATAAATAGAGAGTTTTGTAATCATACCATTGAACATTTTTTAGATGTTGCAAGAATTGCGTATATAACTGTATTAGAAAAAGGATTAGGATATAATAAAGAAATAATATATTCAATAGCATTATTACATGATATAGGAAGAGTTATGCAATATAATGAAGGAATAGATCATCATAAGGGTAGTGCTATAATAGCATCAGAAATATTAGAAGATACAAATTTTTCTCATAAGGATAAAGAACTAATTATTAAATGCATAAAAGAGCATAGAAAAGAAAGTGATGATGAGCTTTCAAAAATAATATATAAAAGTGATAAACTTTCAAGAAATTGTTTTAACTGCAAATCTTATAATGATTGTTATTGGGATGAAAATAAAAAAAATAAGATTATAAAAATATAAGCTAAAGGGGAGAGACGTATGAAGATAGGAAATAAAGAAATAAATTTAGATGAAAGAACTTATATAATGGCTATATTAAATGTAACACCAGATTCTTTTTCTGATGGTGGAAAATATAATGAAGTAGAGCAAGCTGTAAAAAGAGCAAAGCAAATGGTAGAAGAAGGAGCCGATATAATAGATATAGGGGGAGAATCAACAAGACCAGGAGCGAATTATATATCCGAAGGAGAAGAAATAAAAAGAGTAGTTCCGATAATTAAAGCTATAAAAAGTGAACTAGATGTTTTAATATCAATAGATACTTATAAAAGCAAAACTGCTGAAGAAGCTATAAAAGCAGGTGCAGATATAATAAATGATGTATGGGGATTTAAAAAAGATAAAAATATGGCGGAAGTAGCAGCAAAATATGATATTCCATGTATATTAATGCATAACAGAGAAAATAAGCCTTATACAAATTTAATGAAGAATGTAATAGAAGATTTAATAGAAAGTATAAATATAGCTTTAGATGCTGGAGTAAAAAGAGAAAATATTATATTAGATCCAGGTATAGGATTTGCTAAAAACTATGAAGAAAATTTAATTGTAATGAATAACTTAGAGAAAATTGTAAATATAGGATTTCCTGTTTTACTTGCAACTTCAAAAAAATCAATGATTGGTTTAGCATTAGACTTACCAGTAGATGAAAGAAGAGAAGGTACTATAGCAACTACTGTAATGGGAATAATGAAGGGGTGTAAATTTGTTAGGGTACATGATGTACTTGAAAACAAAAGAGCATGTATTATGACTGATAAAATATTAAGAATGAAATAGAGGGAAAACTATGGATAAGTTATATTTAAAAGATGTTGAGATATTTGCAAATCATGGTGTATTTAATGAAGAGAAATCTCTTGGACAAAAGTTTATATTATCTTTAGAATTAGATGTAGATTTAAGTTTAGCATCTAAGAGTGGAGATTTAACAAAGTCAGTTCATTATGGGGAGCTTTGCCATAATATTGAAAAGGAATTTCAAAAAGAGAGTTATGATTTAATAGAAACCGCAGCAGAAAAGATAGCAGAATATGTATTATATAACTATGATTTAGTGAAAAACATAAAAGTATTATTAAAAAAACCATGGGCACCAATAGGTAGACATTTAGATACAGCTGCAGTAGAAATAAATAGAGGATGGCATAACGCATATATTGCGTTAGGTAGTAATATTGGAGAAAAGACTGAAAATATAAATATTGCTATAGAGAAAATAAAAAGTAATAAAGAAATAAAGGTGTTAAAAGCCTCTAAAATAATAGAAACAGAACCTTGGGGATATGAGAATCAAGATAGTTTTAAAAATGCAGCTATAGAAGTAGACACCATATTAAATCCAAGAGAACTTATGTATTTATTATTGAATATTGAAAAAGACATGAAAAGAGAAAGAGTAATTAGATGGGGACCGAGAGTAATAGATTTAGATATTATTTTTTACGATGATTTAGTTACTAGTGATGATTTTATAACAATTCCACATCCAAGAATGGAAGAAAGAGAGTTTGTATTAGCTCCATTAAATGAAATAGCGCCCAATAAAATTCATCCATTGAATAGAAAAAGAGTTTTTAAAATGCTTGAAGAAATAAAAAAATAATAACCGTTAGCTTAAGAAAAAATGACAGTAGGTAAAGTTTTACTTTATATAAATTTTACCTACTGTTCTGTATTTATCCTTCAAATCCATTAGAAACTTTTTTTATATATTCACAAAATTTATATAAATTATAATAGTCAGAAACACCTTCCATGGAAATAGTATCCTCATCATATACCCCATCCCAAGGATAAATTGAAATTAATTTATCGTTGTATGCATTTATAATATATTTTACATCTGAAAATTCTAGTAATAACTTATATTCAGGAGAAAGCCCTTCTTCTACTACAGCACCATAGTTTTCATCGTTTAAAGAGTCGATAAATTCAGGTAAAATACTATGTTCTTCTTCATTAACATCATAATATTTATATACATTTAAATCAAAAATCTTAATAGTATAAGAATCATTTTGATCCAATCTTTCTTGTATTTCATTAGTATAATAATTATTGTTAGGTTTAGTACCAGGTCTTATGTACTGTGATTTATTAAAATTACAACCTGAAAAAGAGAAAATAATAAATATACAAATTAAGGTGATAAAAAATTTTTTCACTATGAACCTCCTTAAGATAACTTATATATAAATTTATTCTTTCAACAAAGACTTTAGAACATATTCATACAAAAGAGAATAGAATGAACTAATAATAATTTTCCTTGGAGGCAAAGTGAAATACGGAATAGATATAAATAATACTGAAATTTTAAAAGCTATTTCACAAAAATTAAAGGAAAGTGGTAATTTTATTGTTGACTTGTATCAAGGTCAAAGTACAGCAAGAAGCTTGTTAAAGAAGGTCCTTATAGCAAATATAACAAATATAGATTTTTATGTTGGAATAGAATTTAAGAAAGATATTTCACAATGTGAAATATTTTATGATAACAATGAGAAGTCTAAAAAATGCAGTGAAATGGTAAATAAATTATTAAATGAAAATATAAAAAATATAATTTGTAAACAGGGAGATCATTTATACTTGCTTAAAAATATAAATGCACCAGCTTTATATGTTAAAATACCAGTAGAAGCTGAAGAGACAATAGAACAATTATATATAGAAGGAATCGTTGATATACTAAATGAAATCCCAAATAGGGAGTGATAGTAATAATGATTATTTAATATGATATAAAATTATCTTAAATAAAAATAATTTTATATCATATTTTCATTATAATTATAAATAAATTTTTGTAATAAAAATTGAATTTCTGTAGTAAAGATAATTATGATCAATAATTAGGAGAAAATTATGCATATAATAGCCACTATAGGACCAAAATCTACAGATAAATGGATTATTAAGGAACTAATAGAAAATGGAGTAGATATATTAAGACTAAATTGTTCTCATTTTAATAAAGAAGAATTTGAATATGTAATAAAATATTCTAAAGAACTAAAAAGAGATATACATATACTAGTTGATTTATGCGGGAAAAAAATAAGAGTATCTAAGGACTTAAAATATATATACAAAGTTTATAATGGACAAGAAGTTTACTTTTGTGGAGAAGATTTCTATAGAGGTATAGATACTTTAAAATTAAAAGACATGAAGCTAATTCCATTGACAATAGAAACCGATGAAATAATTAAAAGTAATATAAAAACTATTTCTATGAAAGACAATACAATGAATTTTGAAATAATTAAAATAGATAAAGGAGTAATAAATGCTAGAGTTATAAAAGGTGGAATTATAAGAGGGGGTAAGGGCTGTAATTTATCAGGTATTTATGATGATAAAAATTGTTTAAGTGAAGTTGATAAAGAGAACATATTGTGGGCATTAAATAACGATGTAGATATTATATGTCAATCATTTGTAGAAAAAAAAGATGATATAAATATAATAAAAGAAATTATAAAAGGTAGTAGCAAAGATACAAACTGTAAAGTTTGGGCAAAACTGGAAACACCTACTGGCATTAATAATATTGAAGATATTTTAAAGGTAGTAGATTCTATAGTTATAGGAAGAGGAGATTTAGTACCAGAGTCAGGAATATTAAATGCTATAAAGTTACAAGAAAAAGCTATTGAAACAATAAAATCAAAAAATAAAAAAGTAATTATAGCAACTCATTTATTAAATAGTATGAAAAATGGACATTTAGCTACATTACCAGAAATAGAAAGTATTCATCGATTTATAAAAGGTGGGGTAAGCGGTTTACTGCTAGCAGGAGAAACTTCTATAGGAAAAGCACCGATTCAAACAGTTAAATTTTTAAAGAATGTTATAGATTATTATCAATAATAGATAATAGAAATTTTAGGTGTATTTATGAATGAAAAAATAGAAAAAATTATAATTACAAGTTTATGGATATTATTAGGGAGTATAATGATTTTATTATTTTTATATGTATATAGATGGATAGCACATTTGGGATAATAAATTGCGAAGTAAAATTTCTAGATTGTAGTGCACAAGGCATAGTTTATTGGATAAAGTAACAGGGAATAGGTAACATGTAACCAGGTAACATGTAACAAGTAAGAGGTAATAGGTAACGGATGGTAGATTCTTTTAGAAAAAATAATTATTAAATATATAATCTTAATTTTTGATTATACTTGATACCTGATACCTGTTCCCTAGCAAATGAAAATAACTGTGAACTAAATAAACATATGTAAGTTATTGTTAAGAAAAATTTCTTTAGTTTAATTTTTTTATACAAGTTTAGAAGATTTAATTAAAAGAAGAGAAGAAATACTGTATAATGAAATTAGATTTAATAAAGGGGTGGTAAGTATGTGCAATATATTACATATTGAACAAAGTAGCTTTTTTTCTAAATTAGTAGAGAAAAACGTTGAAGAAAAAGGACATAATTATATTAATGTTAAGGATTTCCATGAAGCAAGAGAAGTATTAGAATCGCAAAATATTTGTCTTATAATTTCATCTTTATATGTAAAGGATGGAAATATTGAGGACTTTGTAAGAGAAGTAAATAACAAGTTTGATATTCCTATATTTGTTGTAACTAGTGAAGATATGAGTGATACAAGAAAAGATCTTATTAACCTTGGAATAAGTGAATATATTTTAAAAAAGGATTTAGAAGATGAAATAAGAAAATATTTAGATAATGTATTTAGGGAAGATGAATATATGAACAATCTTCAGGAAGCAAGTATAGCGATTGTTGAAGATAATAATTTCTTTATAGAATTAGAAAGAACAATATTAGAGAACAGAAAAATATGTAACGTAGATTATTATGAAGATGGAAAATCTTTAATAGAAAGTGGGAAAAAGTATGATATATACTTAATAGATATTATACTCAAAAATGAATTTGGAAAAGATCTTATTAGAAAAATAAGAAGAAATAATATAGATTCATCAATAATAGCAGTTACTGCATTAGATAATAATAAAGCATTATCTAAAATATTAGATAGTGGAGCAGATGATTTTATCACTAAGCCGATAGACGAGGAGTTGTTTATAGCTAAGTTAAAGTCAAATATAAGGGTGTATAATCTTCAAAAGAAGTTAAATGAACTTAAGAAAAATTAAGAGTCTTAAGAAAAAAGAAATACTTTCTTATATTTTTTGTAACAGTACTGACATAAAAGCATAGTATTATATGTATATAAGTTGTTAGCGCGGCTTAGCAATAAATAATTTATCCCCTTAATAAATAAAAAATGATATCCTTTGTTGGATATCATTTTTATTTATATTATTCTCTACAAAAACTTTCACAATTGGTTTGGCTATATAACTTAACGCTATTTCCAGAAATGTTTATAGAATTTAGTGAACATAATTGATTTTCATTATATTTACAACTATTAACCTTACAGACTAAGCAACTACAAGGATCCCCCTCATCATAGGCATTATTAGTTAAATTACCATAAGTTGCACGATCTAAAAACGATGAACAACATGTATCACATTCGCTATCTGAATTCTTTCCAACAACATTTATACGATTAGAAAAACAAATATTTTCTTTGTTATGGGAACAATTATTTGCACTACAATAAATTTTTTGCATTAGAATCTCTCCTTATCAATTAAATATTAACTAAAATATCTATTTAGCAGGCCTTTAAAAGCGCAACCATGTCTTGCTTCATCCTTGCACATTTCATGTACAGTATCATGAATTGCATCGAGATTACGTTGCTTAGCTAAATCAGCAAGTTTCTTTTTACCGTCACAAGCACCATATTCAGCTTCGACTCTTGCTTGTAAATTAGCTTTTGTATCAGCAACTACAACTTCACCTAAAATTTCAGCAAATTTAGATGCATGTTCAGCTTCTTCATAGGCAATTCTTTTATATGCCTCAGCAATTTCTGGATAACCTTCACGGTCAGCTTGACGTGACATAGCTAGATACATTCCAACTTCAGTGCACTCAGCGGTAAAGTTAGCTCTTAATGCATCTAGCATATCTGGTTCAAGATCATTTTTAGTACCAATTTTATGTTGATCTGCCCATCTCATTTCATCAGTAATTTCTTGGAACTTTTCAGAGCCTACTTTACAGACAGGACAAAATTCAGGTGGAGCATCTCCCTCATGTATATAGCCACAAACAGTACAAACAAACTTTTTCATTTAGAATCCTCCTTAAAATATATTTAGACAATAATCTAAAATGCAATAGTAGTATTTGCTAAATGATATAAAAAATACATTTATATAAAAATATATACTAAAAAAGTAGTTTGTTTGATACAATTTTCAAATATTAGTATTTAGAACAATTCATATATATCAGATAGTTCTCTTAGTATTTTTTCATCATCAATAAAATGCTTAAAATCAACATCGATTGAATCATTAACTTCTAACATATTAGAAAAGGTTATTACAAATTCACAGCCATCAGTATAGTCTTTGTTAAGATAGATATATCCTCCCTGCATTTCCACCAACCCTTTTGTTATTGATAAACCTATTCCACTTCCTTCTGTATTTCTAGATAAAGTTGTATCTACTTTAAAAAAGCGGTTAAAAACTAAATCTTTTAAATTATCAGGTATTCCAATACCATCATCTCTCACAATTATTTTTAAATCAAAATTTGTTTTATCAAGTTTAACTAGTATATTTCCATTAGTCCTAGTAAATTTAATAGAATTAGATAATAAATTTAATAATATTCTTTCTAATGCATAAGGATCTAGCTTCATATATAAATTTTCTATGTTAGTATCAAAAATAATATTAAGGCTTTTATATTTAGTGTACGGGATTACAGATAATGTTAAATTTTCTATAAAAGGTACTATATCTAAAGGAGAGGTATTCAATTGTACAGATCCAGAATCTATCTTGGTTATATCTATTAAATTATTTATGAGCTTTAGCATTCTCAAACAATTTTGTTTTATACTTCTTTCATATTTAAAAAAGCAATCTTCAATATGATATGAATCCTTATCTTTTAAGGAACTCATAAGCTGAACATAAGAATAAATTATGTTGACTGGAGTTCTAAGTTCATGACTAAGATTAGAAAAAAAGTTATTCTTTACAGAATGATAGCTTTTGGAATTCTCATAGTCCTCAAATAATCTAATAAACAAATCATGATTTTTGATTTTGTCATATCTTTCAATTATATAGTTAGACTTCTTAAAATATATGAGAGATTCCTTAAAATCAGAAAGAGCTTCATAATCTTTAGATATTAGCTTAAAAGAATTAATAGTTCTTCTATCCTGAAACTTTTCAGAATAGAGTAGCGATTTCTTATGATGAAATAAAGCATTTTTATAATCTTTTAATTTAAAGAATACATTACCATATGAAATTTCCAGCCAATAGCAAAAGTCCATAAATCTAAATTTGGAAAGATTACTTTTATAAATGTATGAAGCATTGTCTAAGTAATAAAATAAATCAGTTAAGGGATTAATATCCTTTGATATTTTAAATTTAACTTGTAGTAAATTATATTTTGCTAAATAAACATCAAAGTAAAAACTTTCTATCTTGTATAATTCTTTTTTGTAAAGTTCTAAAAATTCTTCTATGATTTCAGAATTTTTATTTAAGTTTATATAAATTTTAATGATCTCATTATATATCTTTATTTTTAAGGGACATGGTAAAATTTCATTAAACTCTCTTATTATAAAATTCAATATTTCTAAACTATCATTAGTTTTATCGGATGATCTATAAGTTTTAGCAATATAGAAATTGATTAAAATTTTTAATTTATCATCTTTATTTTCTTTAGCTATTGATAAGCCTTTTTTAAAAAGCTTTATAGCAATATTATTTAAATTTAGATATTTAAAATAAATAACGCCAAGCTTTAGATATGCTTGAGAAGAATAAGAATATTCTGCTTCAGACAAAAGTCTAAAGGCATTATTAATATTAATATATACTGAAGAATCAAATTTACATATTTTCAATTTTGTAATAGATACATTAATATAAAGAAAAAGTAATGATTCATTTTGGAAGTTGCTTTCTAAAAAATTAATTGCTAAATCAAAATATTTCTTACTATATTCAAAATTATTTAATTTTAAATATAGAATTGAAAGCATAGAATAAATATTTCCTGCAATGAATACATTTTTTATAGAATTTATATCTTTAAGTAAATCTTCAAATATTTCAATAGCAGAGAAATAGTCTTCCATTTTATCTTTACATAATCCAATTATAAATTTAACTAGTGTTTCGTCATCAACCTCAAGTATTTCATTAATTAAGATATTTTCCATATTATCATTCAAATCTTTAATGTAATGATTTTCTACAAAAAAATCAGGAGTAAAGAATAAGTAATTTACTGTATCAACATAAGAATTATTAATATTGTTAATTATACTTTTATGATTAATCTCCATTAATGTCACCTCCTGTGAAAAACGATTTAATATTTATAATTTTACCATTAATAGAAGTTTTTGTAAATATTTATAGAAAAATATTAGAAAAATAATTATTTTGTAATAAATATGTATAG
>NZ_LBMX01000066.1:0-3463 GCF_001010885.1 Clostridium sp. C8
ATGCTTAACATTCGAAAAGAATTTCCAGGGATTGTAGCAAACGATAATGTTACATTACAACTAAAAAAAGGAGAAATTCATGCTCTTTTAGGTGAAAATGGTGCAGGAAAATCTACCTTAATGGGAATGTTATTTGGAATGTATCAACCAGAAGCAGGAGTAATTAAAGTAAATGGAAAAGAAGTTAAAATATCTAATCCAAATGTGGCAAATGACTTAGGAATAGGAATGGTTCATCAACATTTTAAACTAGTAGAGAACTTTACTGTAACAGAAAATATAATTTTAGGTTGTGAACCTAAAAAGTTTTTAACAGTTGATATAAAAAGTGCAGCAAAAAGAATAGATGAATTATCCAAAACCTATGGCTTAAATGTTGATCCATACTCAAAAATTGAAGATATATCCGTTGGTATGCAACAACGTGTTGAAATTTTAAAAATGTTATATAGAAATGCTGAGGTTCTTATATTTGACGAACCAACAGCCGTTTTAACTCCTCAAGAAATTGATGATTTAATCAAAATAATGCAAAACCTTATAAAAGAAGGAAAATCAATAATATTAATTACACATAAGTTAAAAGAAATTAAAGCAGCTGCAGATAAATGTACAGTTATAAGAAGAGGTAAATGTATAGGAACAGTTGATGTTAAAACAACAACTGAAGCAGATATGGCTAAGATGATGGTTGGAAGACAAGTATCATTTAAAGTTGATAAATGTGAAGCTAACCCAGGAGAAGAAGTATTAAAAATAGAAAATTTAAATGTTAAAAATAATAAAAAAGTTTTAGGATTAAAAGACTTTTCTTTAAATGTAAGAAAAGGTGAGATAGTTGGTATAGCCGGAGTAGAAGGAAATGGCCAAACAGAATTAGTAGAAGCTATAACAGGTATGAGAGACGCAGAAAGTGGAAGTATATTCTTTAATGGAAAAGATATTACTAAAGCTTCAATAAGAAATAGAATTGATGATGGGATAGCACATATTCCAGAAGATAGACATAAAAGAGGACTTATTCTTGATTATACAATGGAAGATAATATGGTTCTTAAAGTTTATAAAAACGAACCATTTTCTAAAAATGGACTTATAAATAGAAGTAAAATAACTGAATATGCAGATAACATAATAGAAACTTTTGATGTAAGAGCTGGTGAAGGTGGAAAATCAATGGCTAGATCTTTATCAGGAGGAAATCAACAAAAAGGAATAATTGGACGTGAGGTTCAATCAAATCCAGATTTATTAATAGCTGTTCAACCAACAAGGGGATTGGATGTTGGATCAATAGAATACATACACAAAAGACTTGTTGAACAAAGAGATAATGGGAAAGCTGTACTTTTAGTATCATTAGAGTTAGACGAGATACTAAATGTTTCAGATAGAATTGCTATTGTTAACAATGGCGAACTTATAGGAGTAGTAAATGCCTCTGAAACAGATGAAAATGAAGTTGGATTAATGATGGCAGGAATAAAGAGAGGTGAAAGCTAATGGAAAAAAATCAAGGTTTAAAAGCTATTATGGCCATAATATTAGGTCTTATAGCTGGAGCTATATTGATGCTTATTATGGGATTCAATCCTATGGAAGGATATGAGTATTTATTTAAAGGTGGGTTAAAGAACCTAGAAAGAATAGGTAATACCATAGCTACAGCAACACCATTAGTACTTACAGGGCTTTCAGTTGCTTTTGCATTTAAAACAGGGTTATTTAACATAGGAGCACCGGGCCAAATGCTATTTGGAGGATTTTGCTCAATAGCAGTAGGACTATCATTAGATTTACCAAAACTTATATTAGTTCCTATAGTGGTATTAGCAGGTATATTAGGTGGAGCTATATGGGCAACGGTTCCAGGATTATTAAAAGCTAAATTTAATGTTCACGAAGTTGTTTCTTCAATAATGATGAACTGGGTAGCTTATTGGATAGTTTATTACAATATTCCAAGATATTTTAAAGGAGAATTTTTAGAAACTGAATCAAAAATGTTAGCAGATTCAGCAACTTTAAAAGCATCTTGGCTATCAAATATTTTTCAAGGATCATATATAAACTTAGGTATTTTCTTAGCTATAATAGCTGTTTTTATAGTTTGGTTTATATTAAATAAGACAGTTTTAGGATATGAATTAAAGGCTGTTGGATTTAATAGATTTGGAGCAGAATATGCAGGTATGCCAGTTAATAGAAATATAATAATTTCTATGATGATAGCTGGAGCCTTATCAGGACTTGCAGGAGCTATACAATACACAGGTAACTCAAACATAATGCAAATAGGAGTTATGCCAAGCCAAGGATTTGATGGTATAGCAGTAGCTTTACTTGGAGCAAGTAATCCAATAGGAGTTTTCTTCTCAGCATTATTCTTTGGAGTATTGTATGTTGGAAAAGGCTTTATGAATGCAGCAGTAAAGGTACCACCAGAACTTGCAGATACTATAATGGCTACAATAATTTATTTCTCAGCAACAAGTATGATAATGGATAAAGTAATAAAGAAATTTAAGAAATCTAAAAAAGATAATCCAAAAGGTAAAAATAGTTCTTCTGAAAGGGTGGTGGAAAAATAATGTGGAGTATAATAGTACAAATTTTTCCATATGCAATTTCTTTTACAGTGCCTCTTTTAATAACAGCATTAGGAGCACTTTATTGTGAAAGAAGTGGAGTTGTAAATATAGGATTAGATGGACTTATGATAATAGGTTCATTTGCAGGAGCATTAACAGTTTCAAAGCTACAAGCAAACGGAGTAGCAGGAGCTTTATGGATAGGTTTATTAGTAGCGACATTAGTAGGAGTTTTATTTTCACTATTACATGCTTTTGCAAGTATAAACTTAAACGCAAATCAAGTAATTAGTGGTACAGCAATAAATATGATAGCTGGAGCATTAACAGTATTCTTAGCTAGAAACATTACAGGAAGTGGTAATATAAGAGTAACAGCAGGATTTATACCAAAGGATATTCCTATATTATCTAGTATTCCAGTAATAGGACCACTATTCTTTACTAAAACATATGCAACTACATGGCTTGTAATAATAATCTTAATTGTTAGTACTTTCTTATTATATAAAACAAGTTTTGGATTAAGATTAAGATCATGTGGAGAACATCCACAAGCGGCAGCAGCTGCTGGTATAAGTGTTTTCAAAATGAGATATATAGGAGTTATGGTGTCAGGAGGAATGGCAGCTTTAGGTGGTGCAATAATATTACTAACATATTCCGGAGAGTTTAATGGTAATGTTGCAGGACTTGGATTCCTAGCGTTAGCAGCCCTTATATTTGGACAATGGAAACCTCTTGGAATATTAGGAGCAACATTTTTCTTTGGATTTGCTTCAACTATAGCTAACGTATCTCAAGCAATACCAGCATTGTCAGCAATACCAGGAGTATTATTGAAGATATTCCCATATATTGTTACTTTAATA
>NZ_LBMX01000067.1:0-6214 GCF_001010885.1 Clostridium sp. C8
ATATTATTATATCTTTATTCTGTATAATAAATATTTATTTTTTATTTTGTCAATAATTATTGTATATTATAATAAAATATATTAACAATTATAAATTTAGGAAGTGATTAAATGAAAAAAAGAATATTTTTATTGATATTCTCATTAATATTTTCACTCACATTAATTGGTTGTAAAAAAAATAATAATCAACCTCCAAAAGCTCCAAATTCACAAAATAGTGTGGATGAAGAAGAATCTAAAGATACTCCTGGTGAAAATGAAAAATCAAATAATGGTTCTCCAGAAAATAAATCAATAACTAATAATAAAGTTAGATTATTTTATTTTGACTCTTCAAAACTTCAGTTATATTATATTGATAAAGAAATTGAAGTCACAGATAAAGCAATAGTAAAAGCTTTAACTAAAGAATTACAAAATTATTCTCCTAATAAGAATTTTATGAACCTTACTAATGAAGTAGAAGTTACCTCTGCTAAAATTGATAAAGAAAAAAAACTTCTAACTGTAGTTTTTTCATCTTCATATGTTAATAAAATGGTTCTTGGTACTTCAACTGAAAGTGGATTATTAGCTTCGTTACTTTCAACTTATGGTTATAATTTAGGTGTTGATAAAGTAGCTATTTACTTTGGTGATGAATTGTATACATCATTAAGAGGAGAACTTCCTGAGGGTTATTTTAAAGTAGATTATAATTCTGCAATTGCATATTCTAAAACTTCATATGATACTAACAATGAGTCTTCTTCAAAAAACAAAAAAACATTAAATTGTAGAGTTTACTACTATAATTGTTCTGATGATGTTTTTTATTATATCGATAGACCTATTGAAGTTATAGATGGTGCTTTAGTAACTGCATTAACAAATGAATTGAAAAATACTCCTGATGAAAATTCTTTTAATTTTGGTGATAGTTTGTCTGTTCGTACAGCTAAGTTAGATAAAGTTAATAATACATTAACCGTAGATTTATCAAAGTCTTATTATAACATTTTAACTAAAGTTGGTTCTGGTAGTGAATCTGCTGCTTTGAAAACTTTAGCATTAACTTATGCATATAATTATGGAATTGATAAGGTTATAATATTGGTAAACGGAAAACCTTATTCTGGCAGTCATATAAGTTTAGAAGCAAATGAATGCATTAATATAAATGTAAATAACATTAAGCCTTTAAATATCTAATATAATATCATCTTTAATTATAATTATATGTCACTTTATTTTTAAATTAAAAGTGCTACTAAGTAAATTAAAAGCAGCAATATATAAAAATTATATACTTGCTGCTTTTTGTTTTTTATAATTTCTTATAAAAATATTATTCAAAAATATTCTTTGATAAAAATTGATTTTTACTTTTAATAATATCACTTGAAATTATTATACTCATTTCTTTAGGATTTATTTTTGGATCACAAATCCTAATGCTTTGCTCTCTAATAAGAATATCTAGGTATTGTTTTATCATTAAACCATTTCTTAAACTTAAATTTCTATTATCATATAGCTCAACTATAGCTTTATTTAAAGTTTCTTTAGATTCGTTATCTAAAATATATCTTTTGCTCTCCAAAATACTCAATGCCATATTAAATAAATCATCTTTTTTATAATCTTCAAAGTTTAGCATTGATGGGAATCTATAGTTTAACTCTGGATTTGACTTCATAAGCTTTTTAATATTCTTACTTTTCCCTGATAAAGTTAAGACTATTTTATTACTATTTTTATCTATAAATTTAATTAAGTCCTTAATTATCCTATTTGATGTATCTTGTAATAAAAATTCTGCTGAATCTATATATACAACTTTACCAATTTGCTTGTTTAAAATGTCTTCAAAAGATACTCCATTTTTCATATTGTCTATAATCTCTTCTTTATTTATTTCTACTATATTTTTAGCTTTTACAACACCCATGCTATATAATGTTTCTGACAATATATTTAATACTGTCTTTTTTCCAGTTCCAATTTCTCCAGTAAAAATTATGTTCATATATCTAGTTATATCAGTCGATAATCCTAGTTTTTTGCGTTTTTCTTTAACCCTCATTAATTTATACTGATCTCTTAAAAACTCTTTAGCTTCCTCATTTCCAATTAAATCTTTTAATCTTTCTTCTAAGTCAAACTCATTATCATATTGAGAAGTATTAAGTTTTTCTATATCCTTGGATGTTATTAAATTCATTTCATAGACACTTATGTCCTCTTCTGCAATTCTTATACTTTGAACTCTTATTAAGTTCTCAACATAATTTCTAACCATTCTGCCATTTCCTGATTGTGCATCAGAATTTTCATATATATCAACAAAGCTCTTTTTTAACGCTATATAGCCGTTCTTTGATAACTTAAATCCCTTTGATTCAACTAACCTTATAGCCATTTCTAAAAGTTCATTTGGATTATAATCTTCAAAATTAGTCCATAACGGAAATCTTGATCGAAGACCTATATTTACATCAAAAAACTCTTCCATATCTTGCTCATACCCAGCTAAAATAACTATTACTTCTCTTGAATAATCCTCAATTAATTTAAGAAGTGTTTCTATTGCTTCTCTTCCTAGACTATCATTTGCAAGAGTATATGCTTCATCTATAAATAATACTCCACCTAAAGCTTCTTTAAATTTTTCCTCTGTTTTTTTAGCTGTTTCTCCTGGAATATTAGCAACAAAACTAGATCTATCAGTTTCTACTAGTTGACCCACTTTTAATAATCCCATGCTATTTAGCATTTGAGCAACTAATCTGGCTATACTAGTTTTTCCTGTGCCTGGATTACCCGCAAATACCATATTTAAATTTTGCTCTATTTCTGTATTTACTCCAACTGATTTCCTTTTTTCTTGTGCAACTAAAAGTTTATATTGACTTCTTAAAAGATTTTTAACATCTTCTAATCCTATTATGCCTTTTAACTTTTCTTCTAAATCAAATTTAGCACTAGCTTTAAAATTAAAATCTTCTCTCTCTAAAAGATCTATTTCGCTTTTATTATTGGTTAAATATTTTCTTGAAGAATATATAATAGCATTTTCTATTATATTTCTAACAAATCTTGCATTACCTAAATCATTTTTACCTGTAAGTTGATTTCTAGCAAATAGATCTATCAAATCGTTCTTCACATTTTTCGCAATTCTATATCCCTTGGCTTTAGCAATTTGCATGGCTATTTCATACATTTCTTCAGGTTTATAATCTTCAAAATGAATTATATTGGGGAATCTAGATTTAAGTCCTTGATTAAAGCTTAAAAATTCTTCCATATCCTTCTCATATCCAGCTAATATAACAGTTAAATTATTTCTATTATCTTCAATTCCTTTTAACAAAGCATCTACTATTTCTTTTCCGACTTTATCATCTTCACTTTCACATAAGGCATATGCTTCATCAATAAATAATACACCACCTATTGCTGAATTTATTATATCATTCGTTCTTTTAGCGGTTTCATTAACATTTTCTGTTATAAAATCGGCTTTACTAACTTCAATAAATACTCCAGTTGATAATAAACCTAAAGCATTTAAATACTCATACGTTATTCTAGCTGCGTTTGTTTTTCCTGTACCAGCATTTCCTGCAAATATCATATTTAAAGATATTCTTGATGTCCTTAACCCTAGCTTTTCTCTTATCTTTTGCACCTTATAATTATTTTCTATATTTAATAAAAATTCTTTTAATTGCTTAACCCCTATTATAGATTCTAATTTATATCTAACATCATCTAAAGTAGGTGTTGAATACTTATTTAACCTATATATTTCATTATTGGCTTTACAATATAACCTATTATGGTTTACATATATTAATATCTTTTCTCCTTCTTCTATAGATTCTTTTAATATAAAATTTCTTAAAGGATCACTTACTTTATAATATATATATTCTGTAATATCAAACCCACTATTTTTATTGAAGTTCTTTTGAAGATATTGGCAAACACCAAATACTTCTTTTTCATTAACATTATCCTTAAATCCTAATAAAACTTGTACTCCAAAATCAGATTTTATCTTTTCTATTTCATTTATTAACTTCTTTCTTATAATTATATTTTTCTCTTTTTGTGTTAGCTCTCTTGTATAAAAAATTTTTTCTCTATTTTTTAATGATAATTGGGAAAAATCATCAAACTCATTTTTATCTTCATAATTATAAATAAATATAAAGAATTTATTATGACAAACAATTTTATTAATCTTATTTTTGTCTTGAACTTTAGCTTCTACCAGAAACTTATTTTTAATTATGTAATCATTATTTAATTGAATACAAGTATTAGGATATATATTTGATAGTAATTTGATTACTTCCTCTGATGCTTTTTCAGTATTTTTAAACATTAATCCATCTGATTTATCATTATCTAGTTTCTCATATAAATCCGTTAAAAAGGCATTATACCCCATATTAAAATTATAAGATGCTAAATCTATTTCATCTACATTTTTATTTTTCATTAAATTTTTTTCATATAATTCCTCAAAGATTGTTTTAATACTTGCCTTCTTAAATGTATTCTTATGTCCTGCTAGAACTAGAATTCCTTTTTCATTATTTTCTACTTTATTTATAAAATATTCTGATATTTCCTTAAAGAATTCTCTTTGTCCTATAAATTCTTTATTTAATTTCTTTTCTAAATATAATGTTAATTCATTTCTATCCATATATACCTCCCACTCATTTTATAATATGTTCTTATTAGACTATTCTATATTATTTTTATCAAATTTATTGTAACTTAGTCACAAATATAAAAAGGTCATATGTAAGTTTTCTTATTTCATCGTTCCACTCCAAATCAACTAAAAATTATAAATAGTTACACAAATAATAAAGCTTTTATAATTTTCTAAAGAATAAAAAATGCTGTACTATTAAAAGCACAGCTATGAACATTATATAAAATTGTCCTTTTTCAATAAATCTAATAAAGTAGGATTAAAGTTAAACTCATTTATAAGTGAATAAACTTCTTTTAAAGCTTTATCTTTTTTCTCCATTGAAATTTTAGATTTTGAAGCTCTTATCAAAATATTTTTAGGTGAATGAGCTATATCAATAAATTCTAAGAGTTGTGTCTTATATCCTACCGCCTCTAAAAGGTTTCCCCTTACTGCATCAGTCATTAACGCAGCTACTCTTTCTTTAACTATACCATACTTGGTTAGTATAGGTAATGTATTTGCTTGCATTTGATTATTAAATTCATGCTGGCAACATGGTACTGAAAAAATCATTTTTGCATTCCATTTAATTGCATTATATAAAGCATAATCTGTTGCTGTATCACAGGCATGTAATGTTATTACCATATCAACATTATTTTCGTACTTATATCCATTTATATCGCCAAGCTCAAAATGCAAATTATCATACCTATATCTTTTAGCTATTTCATTACATTTTCTAATTACATCCTCTTTAAGATCTAAACCTATCATTTTCACATTTATATTTTTTATTTCTACAAAATAATAATATAAAACAAATGTTAAATATGATTTTCCACAACCAAAATCTAATATAGTAAGTTCTTTATAATCATTTTTCTTTATCTCATCATCTATTATTTCAATAAACCTATTTATCTGCTTATATTTATCATATTTAGAATTTATGACTTTACCTTCTTTAGTAAAGACCCCAAGGTCTATTAAAGGCTCTATTATCATTCCTTCTTTTAATATATAATTTTTTTCTTTATTATGACTTTTATTAGAAAGTTTAGAATTATTACTTCTTTTCTTTCCTAAAAATACTTTTCCTTTTTTAGATATTTTCAAATCAAAGGAACTTTCATTAGACCATGCAGATAATTGTTTATAATTTTCATTTACAATACCAAATAGTACTTTTTCTATTTCATTAACTTCAATATTTTCATGAAAAACTTGTTTATCAGTAAATTTTTCTATTTGATAATATTTTTTGCCTTTACTATTTTCCTTTAGCAAAAAATTTATTTTATTATATTCAACTTCTTTGTTTACTTTATTACTAATAACTATCTTTATAATTTCTTCTTTTAATATTTCATAAATAGCATTTTTTAAATCTTCCATCTCTAAACAACCCCTTGTTTTAAAATGCGAAGCATTTTTCAGTTCACAGTTCACAAGGCACAGTTTACAGTTGTTTTGATTTTATAGGTAACAGGTATCAGGTAACAAGTA
>NZ_LBMX01000068.1:0-14838 GCF_001010885.1 Clostridium sp. C8
TCTGGACCTCTGGGGTCCAAATTTTTGGACCCCAGAGGTCCAGAAATTTGGAAATAAATTAAAGGAGCTCTTATTAGAGCCCCCTTGATATAAAAAATTTTATTTATTTTATTGGTGAAATAAATTGAAATTAAGTTGTTTATTTGCTTCTTCAACCTTCATTGGTAATACTTTAGTTATTTCTTCAATATCTTTTTCAGTTATGTCCATCTCCTTCATAACACTTGTATTCAATACATATTTAGTATTCAAACATAATAGTCTTTCATAATATAAAGAACTAATTGAATCTGCTATGCAAAGAATATAAACTTCTTCTTTATAATTTTTAGCCATTAAAGGTGTATGATGATGTGATACAATTTCTTTGATATCTTCAGGTAGTCCCCATTTTTCACATTGCCATTGCCCAAATTGCTCATGTGTAGCTCCCTTCATTACTAATCTTTCTGCTATTATTTGATGAATTCCCTTTTGTTGCGCTATTACAACTTCATCAACTATATGTGGAACACAAATATCAAGTAATGCTACTCCTAAATCGTGAATCAATCCGTAAGCAAAATATTTATATTTATCCTTTTTACCTATCTTTTCAGCCAATAATGTAGCTGAAATTGAAGTACCTAGACAATGTTTCCAATACTTTTCCCTATTTAGCTCCTTTGATCTTCCCATCTCATTAGGAATTAAATATTTTATTAAATATGCTATTATTAATCTTTCAACAGTCTCCATTCCTAAATATACTATTGCATCTGATAAAGACTCTATTTTTCTTGCCAATCTAAAATACCCAGAATTGACATTGCTTAATAATGATTCTCTAAGATTACCACAACTTCCTATTTTCTCCGCAAGATCTTCTATGTTTATGGTATCATAATCACTAATCATATTTATTATATTAGTTATTTCACTACTCATTACTGGTAATCTGTCAGACTTCTCAATGATATCAATAATCTCTAAACCATTCATATTTAATTCCTCCAATACACTCTCATTTCCCCCATATTTAAACCATCTTTTATTAAATTTATCGATTATTATATCAATAACTTAAACTATAAATAAAATCTTCATTTATATATTTACTATCATTTCTTACTATTTTCTACTGCTGCTACCGCTTCAATTTCTACCAATTGATTGGTATATCCTAATACTGTAACTCCAGATAATGTACTTGGAACATCATGATTTCCAAACTCTTTTCTTATTGCATCCCATGCAGTTACCAGATCTGCCTGATTTTGCGATGCTACAATAACTCTAGTATATGAAATGTCTTCCAAGGTTGCCCCACAATCTTTCAGTGCTTCTTTCAAATTTTCTACACAAAGTTTTGCCTGAAGCTCATAATCATTCAAATAAGGCACTTCTCCGTCTCTATTAATAGGGCATGCTCCCGCTAAAAATAATAAGTCCATTCCGGAAGGTACACGTCCAGCATAAGCATAATCTACTGGAGCTAAATTTTTAGAATGAATTAATGATATTTTTCTATTCATTTTAACTCTCTCCTCTTATTCTAATATTTACGAGAAAATTTATAAATTCATTTTTAAAATGAATTTCATGTTCAATATCATTTTAAAGCTTCTATATTTTTAAAAAAAGATAATAATCATTTCTATATCATTTTTTGCATAAAAACTACCACCCATACAAGAGTGGTAGCTTTAACCTATTTATTCTTTTTATATACAATTTTCTTAATACTACTATCTGAAAGGAAGAATTCTTCAGCTAAATTGCTAATTGATTTTCCACCTATATATTGCTTTAATATCTTTGCATTTCTAGCTTTTATATAATCTCTACTTTTAGATTTTTCACCCCATCTTTTTCTCTTTTCAGGAGGGGAAGGGACGTATATATATTGACCTTGAATATACTTTTGAATTTCTTTAACTAAATCATCTGGTAGTATTCTATCACTTCTTACATATTTCATAAAGCTCACTTCCTTAAACCTATTATTTAATTAAGGAAACAAAGCCTGTAGATATATTAATTTATTTGTTAAAAGCGACTAAATATCTATCTCTGTGCAAATTGTCGCCTAAGCTCATACATACAGACTTTGCACAGAGTGCTTTAAGCATTTTTCTATCCATGAGATTAATATTCATGATATCACACTCCCTATTTGTACTAAATCAATTATATTATTTATTGATATTATATGCAATTTCTTACTATTTCAACTTATTTAATAGTAATTAGTTGGAACTAAAAAATACTGCATATCCACTTTTAAATAGCACAGTATTTTCTCAAGTTAATTATTTAATTTATTATATAGACCAGAATTTCCTAATCTTCAAATCTTGTTCTAATTAAATAAATTGCTTTCTTAATAAATTCCATTAATGCTTCTTTTTTATAATCATTGTAATATTCTTTCATGACTTCGTAAGGTGGCTTTAAGTTATACATGCTCTTAACTTTATATTTATCCATATTTTCGTTTAACCATTTCAAATTAAATTCACGATTATCAATACAAGAGTTTTCATCTTTTAAATTTTGTAAATATAAGAAAGGATAATCCTTATTAAGTTTCCATGTACCTTTACCTTTTATATTTTTAGAACCATTGAAATATACTGGTACAGGTATAAGATTCTCTAGTTTATTTTCTATTGCATAGTTACTCATTAAATTATTCTCCATTCTTTATAACTTCCACAACATTATATTTAAAAACTATATCTCTAAGAGAAAATGTAAATCCTAAAATTAAAAAAATCATAAAATAATTTGAAATTTATTATTATGAGTATCTCTTTGATTTCATAGAATATATGATTGTAGAAATCAATGCAACAAGTATCAAAATGTGAAGAACAATATGGTACACGTCAGGAATATATCTCAAATCAGAGTTAATAAACTTTATTGATCCTTCAAAAAATCGTATTTTTTCTTCCCCGCCACCAACAATAGTGTACCACTCATGAGAAATAAATTGGGTTAATAGCCATAATGATTGCCATATAATTAATATATATTTTCCGACATTCTCTTTTAGCAAAAATAAAATTAACGCACCAAGAAATATGATAAAAAAGATTCCATCATCACGCCATGACCGCGTAACTAGATGATTGTTCTTAAAATATACTCCTACCATATCTAAGAAAAACCATGCCAACAAAATCACATTCGCAATCAAACAATACTTCCTTTTCACTTAGCAACCCTCCAGTAAATTCCTATTTATCTATCTCATATTATAATTATAACATATTTTGTAAATACCGTACTATTCAATTTTCAAGGAGCACCTTTATATAGAATATATTACTTATTTAATCCACTCATAATATTTCTGAATTGCCCGCTAAAAAATACCGTACACTCTTTTGAATAATACGGTATTTTAAATATATACTGCTTAATAATAATTTTATCCTATTTTAATAAATATACCTTCCTCAGACTTTTTTAATGCCTTCTCATTTAATATTTTCACAAAACTTGACTTTTCTGAGGTTTTATAGCGTTTCCCACCAATATTTATAGTTGGGTCAATTAGCCTTATCTTATTTTTTTGAAATATGTCATATTTATCTTTATTTTCTATTAATCTTACTTGACTATTTATTGATTCAATTAAGTTTATTACTTCTTCTGAACTAGAATTCCTTAGTAAACTATATACATATTCATCTTCTTTTAATAAGTCTTCTAAAGTAATTTCATGTAATCTAATTGCTATTTCTAATGCTTTAGATAATCTATCATAAGCATATATATTTAATGGATTCATAAAAAATCCTATAACCTCTTTATAATATACATCTACAAACCATTCAGAAATCTCCACAGAATTAACTACGATCTCTCCTTCAACTACAGATAAATTACTTAAAAATGTCTTAATTTCATCTTTTGATATAAACCCATAATGATACATATCTCTTAATGTATAATCTATTCTATCTGCACATAATTTAGGTGCTCTCTTTTCAAGTATTGTCCACTTAGACTCATTTAAAAGTATATCCTTATAATCATATCCATTAGTTGATAGTATTTTAGGGATATTAGAAGATTCAATAATTTCATCATATATTTTTTCATGATAATCTTCATTACTATTTTTAAAAACAAAGTCAATAACGTGTGAAAAGGCAGTGTGAGAAATATCATGTAATAAACCTGCTATCTGTTCCTCAATACTCCCCCCCATTATTCTTATAAACAACATTGTACCAACAGAATGTTCATATCTAGTAACATTCCATTCAATATTAATCAAATAACTTGCTCCACCCTGATGAATTCCCTTTAATCGTTGTACCTCTTTTGTCTTTATAAGTTCTTCTAAAATTGGTTCAACCTTAAACTCACCATAGATACTATCTGTAATTTTCATAATTTCTCCTCCATATTTTATTACAACTATATTATGATTTTTATAAACAACTCCTAATTATCTACTAATTTAATATTTTATTCATGATTTACAGTAATTTTAGATTATGAATTTAATTAAAATACAATGAGTTTTTTTGTATCATATTCTTTACGCTGAATTGAAGTATCTTTTAACCATTCATCTATTTGCTCTTTATAAAAATATAATTTATCATTTACTATAAAATAAGGAAACATAATACCTGTATAACTTCCTCTTGATTCTAACATATTTTTTTCTGTATTAATTATTCCTTGAACTTCTTCCTCTGTCATTCCAAGATAGTTGGCAACTTCAGATATATTCATAACACTACTATTTACAGCAGCATTTTCTACTTGTATATTACTTCCCTTTTGTATTGAGTATCCAAAATAAATAGAACTTAAAAACATACCCAATGCAAATATAATTATTGATATTGGCAGTAATTTATTATTTTGCAAGATACACCCACCTTTTTATTATAAATAATTTATTATAATACTTTTGTATTCTTATTAACTTATATTTAATTTTAATCTTGTAATTTGAATATTGTGAACTAACCTAACTTATTATATGCTTATTTTACTTAGTGTTACTTTTGTACTTCTTTAAGAATACAAAGTTGCATATTAGTGAAATGATAAACACTAAGATAAATATATATCCCATTGGTATTAATGCGAATGGCTCAACCAATGTTCCATCGGGCATAACTTTTGCACCTATAACATTATAGGCGATGAAACAAATTATAGCTGCTAAAGCAGAAATAAACATGGAACCCTTTGTAAACCAAACTTTCTTATCCCTTTTCCATTTTAACGCAATATTTTCCATTACTTGTATCTCTCCATCTGAAACAATTGGTTTTTCTAAATTCAGTTTAAGTTTTTGCAATTCCCCTAAGCATTGCGGACAGTCAACTAAATGATCTTCTATCAACGAAGAACTTTCTTTACTGCAAACTTTATCATAATACAATGGTAACAAATCTCTAATAACTTCACATGATAATCTCATATTAATTTCTCCTTTAATTTTATTCTTGCACGATGATAAGTGACTCTTGCCCAGCTTTCTGTTTTTCCAAACAATTCAGCTATTTTTAAAAATGATAGATCTCCAAAAAAACGCAAGGTAAAGACTTCTTTATATGGTTCTTCTAAATTATGGAGTAGTTTATGAATTTCAAATGTACTTTCATCATCAACTATTTTTTGTTCAAAATCAGCGTCAAAAACATCAACTATATCTTCAACTCTTTCAAAATTATTTTGTTCTTTCTTTAAATACGAAAAATATAAGTTTTTAGCAATTTGACAGAGCCAAACACTCATTTTACAATTTCCTTTAAAACTATTAATATTTTTTAATGCTTTAAAAAATGTCTCTTGTGTTATATCCTCGGTAATACTCTTATTTTTAGTGAGACATAACACATATCTATATACATCCTTGAAATATTCAGAGTATATTTCTTCAAATTCAGTCACATTCTCACCACCTTTCATATATAAGACTATCAAAATTATATTTCGTTACAACATTCCACAAAAATTTTTTACTCTACTTACAAAACCAAGTAGTTAAATAAAGATCATATACACTTTATTTCGCATTATATTATGTTACATTCTAAACTTATTATTGTATATCTTACAAAATGCCGTACTATTCACTTTTCAAAGATAATACTTTTTTAATTAGTTCGCTATATATTTAAATTGCAAACTGAATTATCATTAAAAATCTACATTATAAGTATAAAAAATTTTTTTTATCAAAAAATAAAAAATAAAGGAGAATACAAATGATGATAAAAAAAATATTTTTAGCAATAATAATACTTATATCATTGACTAACAGTGTTAATGCAAGTACAACATCTAATTATGCTGAACCTGTACAAACTATTTCAAAAACCTATACAGAAGGTTTTTATAAATTTGATAATAAAAATGATGTTGATATAGGAGTAACACTAATTACCAACACCCCTACTAAAATCATGATTCTTGATGAAAATATGAATGTTCAATTTATTAGCTTAATACCATATAACACTAAATTTTATCTCCGTAATATTGCACCAAAAAAAATAATAGCAATAATTGGTGACGGAGAAGTAGCACTATCATTTGATAAAATTTAATTAATTTTTATTATAAATTTATTAAAATACTGTATTATATCAGAAATTAATATACAGTATTTTTTTATTTATAAATAATTTTAGAGCTTACTGTTTTTTCTGAATTACTCACTAAAAAATACCGCATATTCTTTTTAATAATACGGCATTTCAATTAATTTAATATTTAATTTATACTTCACAATAATTTAAAAATGTGAACTAACTAACCCATAAATTTGAATTTAGCCTGAGCATTATTCTTATTTATTAAAGTTATAGAAAAAAGTACTTTTCTCTTTTTATTGTCATCATTGTTGCTTTTTGAGTTTAACCACTGTAGTAGTGCCCATTGCAGACACTTCATAACTTAAGACACCATTTTCATATTTCATAGTTTTAGTATCATCACTAGAAGCAAGCAATGCACTTTCAGTTTTACTATGGTCATTCTTCGAATCCCATGAATAAGGTTCATTAGAAGTTGTTGGAGCGACGAAAGAACCAGCCCAATAAAGTGATTTTGTATCACCATTATCACTTACCCAATCAATTGTAATAGTATCACCAGTTATTGTTGCTGATTGATAAGAGTCATCAGATTTGCTATTTTCTTGTTTCCATTCACCAGTTAAGTCAGGTATTTGCTTTTCAGTAGTATTACTATCACTATCAGAGCTTGATTTCTTAGAACTACACCCCATAGATATTGTTGTTAACATAAACAAACACAGACTAATCATAACTAATTTTTTCATTTTTATTATCCTCCCATTCTTAGTACTAGGTTTGCTATTATAGGTTCCTTAGCAAAAATAATACGCTTGATATTTACCTTTATAACAGGCTTATAAATTCCCGTTTTCTTATCTGTTTGTTAAATAAGTGTCACCACTTAGAAATATATTACAATTATAAATCAATTATATCATATTTTTACAATAAAATACTATTAAATTTACACCATAACTTTAATCGTTATTTTCTCTCCTGACAATTCATATTTATGAAAAATTACTACTTTCGCTTCAATATTAATATCATCTTTAAATGGAATAAGACCAATGAAATTGTCATTTATATAAGTTAAATTTAAATCTTCTCAACTATATAATCAACAAAACCTTGTCTGATCCTTTCTCCTTCAAATATTCTCTCTAAAACCCTACTTTCTTTATAAAGAATTTTCATATCATCAAAATATTTGTCTGCTTCTGATTCTTCAAAATATGAATGTATTACTGGAATATTATCATCAAGTTGCTCATATTGATTTTCACCTAAATCAACACCTGTACCACAGCGAAAATCCCTAATGGTAAGAAAATTCACAAATAATAATCCATGAGGTTTAAGCACTCTCTTCATTTCATTTACAGATTTACAAACCTCTTCCTTTGGCATATGGAATACAGAGTTATATGAATAAACAAAACTAAAATATTCGTTATCAAAATTCAATTTTCTCATATTCCCTTGTTGGATTTTGAGTTGATGTCCACTTTTACTAGCATAATTATTTGCCTTCTCAATTTGAGCTAAATCCATCTCAATTCCATTTGTCATATATCCATATTCATGAAATAAAGTTAATGGTGGAGAGTCTCCACCTGCTCCACAATCCAATACTATTTTCTCCATGTTCGTTTCATTACAATACATAAGAAATCTATACAGTGGTATTTGCTTAAATATTTCAAGCATATTAAATTCCCCCTTTATATATAAATATAAAATAGATAAACTAATATTATCCATTTTTATTCTTCTTATCTCTTCAGCATTATATAGATAAACTATACCCTGCCTAGAGCTTTGAAATTATTCTTTCATATTTATTATCATGATCCTCTATTACCTTAATCTTATTATTTTCTATCATACAATCAATTCTTGATGCATACCACCAGTCCTTAACTCCTAACTGATAAAAACCAAGAATATTTCCAATTAATCTGACTTCTTTTATAGGTTCATATCCAATATGTTTATAAATTAGGTTATCATAGAAGTCTTCGCAAACTCCTATTAATCTCCCATTTACTACTACCCTTAGAGCACTATTTTCTTCTACAAGCATGAGCCAGGCATTACTAAACATTTTTAGTTCTATCTCAGATATTCTTCTTTGATAATTAATAAGTGTCTTATATTGCTCCGGTCCAACTTCTTCCAAAGATTGAAATGAAACAACTATATCATCTATTTTTATGTAATCTGGTAATTTTATTGCAAAAATTTCAGTTCCAATATCTTTTAGCAAATCACATATATAGTAAAAACCACACATCTCATATGGAGCATTACTATACCATATTCGAATTGCTTCTCCATTTAAAACATAATTTATAAGCCTTTTATATTCATCGGTATAATACTTTCCAGCTTTTTTAAGCTCTTTTAGTGTATCTTCATCATTATCATAGCCATTTTGTGTGTACATATCAAAAATAAGGTTATGTCTATAAGAACTATCTATTTTTTCTTTAATATCACCAATATCTAACATTAAAGCAAGACAAATAACTTTTTCTGAACTTCCTGAAATAACTCCTTTTTCTATAGCTATTTTCATACATGCAGCTCCACTTTCTCCAAATAAAACTTCTAACATAAAATCTCCTTTATAATTTCTAATTTGATACTATTTATAAGTATGTTTACCATATTTTATAATAAGGACAATCCCTTGCAGAAATATTAAAGCAATCATAAATTCACTTCCAACCCACATAAATATAGAAATAAGCATATTTACAAATATTAATAAGTTTAATATTCGTCTTATCCTTTTAATATGAAATTCTTTATTTAATTTATATCCATATTTCTCTTTATACAATATTTCATCTGGTATTTTCTTTATTAAAATGCTTATGAAACTCCAAATTAAAATTAATATAAAAGATATAGATATTTTTGCCCCTAAAGTCATTTTAAACTCCTAAAAATAAAATTTACCTCGTATTATAAATATTAAAATCCATTTCATCCACTATATTCTCAATATCATTAAGTGTACTTTGAACTTCATCTTTCTCATTTAAAATCTTAACATCTTTTATATCAGATATATCTGTTATCACAAGATACCCCTTATCTAAAGTAACACTCTCACGAATGTTTTTATTGTTACTAAGGGTAATATCTATTTGGGATATATCTACGCTTACTTTTTTATCTTCAGATGGAATGTACTTACTATCATTAAAACTTCCAAAAATAATTCTTTTGTCATTATAAATTAGTGTATTTACAGAGAAACATTGGCTAATTGGCTTTCTTCCGCTAGTACAACTTAAAATTTCATTATTTTCATTAAGTAAAAAAAGATTAGTATGTTGTTCTCCATCTTTTTCATTCATTTCTGCTAAGACAATTTTTTCATTACCCATATCTTTTGTAAGTAAAATATCTACCTTTTCATTTGAAGCTTTTTTATTAAAGAATTCTTCAATAGATTTTGATACAGTTGAGGTTTTATTACCAAAACTTATTAAAAGAGAAATTAAAACTAAAGAAAAGATTCCTAAAGTAAGTTTTTTCATGTTTATAGACCTCCTAAGTTTTTTAATATTACCATATTTCTCATATTCATTTATTCAATAACTTCTGCTTCAATAACATACTTACTATTAGGAAGATATTTTAGCTTATAATTTTTTCCTTCAGTAATTTTATTGGACCTTGGATTATAATAATATGTATTTTCATTCAATATAAGTGATGGAGTTACTCCCTTTGAACTTTTATTAATAAAGGTACACTTTCCAATAGAAATCTCATAATTGTCATTAATGTAATAACTTATATCATTGAACCGTGGCCTTAGTATATTTCTTTTTACTTTTTCTTTTTATTACTAGCTCTGCTCCCAATCCAATAGCTATAAATTTATATATTATTACTATTATAACTTGCCATGATGGCCATCTAACAAACTCCCTATATTTCATATCCCAATAATGTATTATAAGTTATATTGTAACATATTTTACCAATAGACTACTACTTAGTTTTAAAGCTTCTATTTATTAATGGATTTTCCTATATAAAAAGGAGTTGTCATATAAACATCTCCTTTTTAAAATTATCCTATTCCATTATTTTTTATTATTTCACTCTATGTTGAAAAATTTTATTCTTCTATAAATTTCATTAATTCCTCATTAAATTTATCTCTCTGATCATAAAATGAAGCATGTCCGCTATACTTAAATGGTATAAGTTTTGAGTTTTCGATATTTTGACTTTGTACTTCACCTAGCTCAAAAGGAACAACTTTATCATGAATACCATGAATAATTAAAGTTGGAACACTTATTTTTCTTAAATCAGAAAATAGCACTTCATCTATCCAAGTATTTGCAATAGCTGCCGTTGCCCACCCTGCTGCCTGTAATCCTAACTGAAAAAACCAGTCAGATAATGCTTGTGATATATTTTGAAAAAAGAATATATCACCAAAATCTCTTAGCATTTTAGGTCGATCATTATCTGTTCCTTGAATAATCTTGATTATATCTTCTTTCTCTGCGCCATATGGAAAATTTGCACGCTTTATAAGACTAGGTGCTGCTGCTGCAAAAAGGGCAAGCTTAGATACTCCATATTCATTATGTCGACTCATATATCTAATTGCTATAGCTCCCCCCGTTGAATGTCCTGCCAGTGTAAAATTCTTTATTTTTAATGCATCAACCACACATCTAACATCATCCGATAATCTGTCATAGTCATACCCTTCATAAGGCTTACTTGAATCACCAAATCCTCTAGTATCTATTCCAATGCATCTATATCCCATTTTAGGAAGTTTATCGAATTGATATTCAAATAGTTTATGACTTCCAGGCCAGCCATGCAAAAATAATATTGTTTTATTGCCGTATTGGTTAATATCCTCTACATAAATTGTTACATTAGGTTCTACTCTAACATAGTACCCCACATAAATACCTCCATTTACAAAACTTCTTCATTTAATATATTATTCTTCTATATACAAATATATGAATTGTAAATCTAGCTTTTTGATATAACCATTCAATTGTAAAATAATGAAATTAAGAAAAGTTAGTATTCTTATTTTCCAATTAATTTATATATTTTTTCTGCTGCTTCTTTGGCCGAAATATAACTTACATCAATTTTCCTTGTATCCATTTGAAAGTAATTATTTAATCTTGGTACACTTCTTTCAATGACATCATTTTTTCTTATTCCTTGATTAATGTCTTTTGTAATTCTTGAAATTAATGTTTGCTCTGAGCATACTATAGAAAATTTATGTAACATACAGTCATCTTTATTTAATCTTGATAATACATCATCAACAATACTTTCTTCATGCATTACCCAACAAAAAATAATATTTTTATATTCTGAGCAAGAAATAAAATTATTTAGAAGATAACTAATATTATCAAGTACCATCTTTTTGGTTTCATCTGTCACAATAAATGGGGACATATCCCAACACCAATCACCATCAAGGAAAATACAATTAGGTAACAGCTTTTGCAATTCTTTACTTATTGTCGTCTTCCCTACCCCCATTGTTCCATTTATAAAAATAAGATTTTTCATAATTTTAACCACCTATCATTTAAGCTATTGTTTATTTAATTTTCTTTTGTTGGACATCCCAACAGTTACAATTGAAACAATAATAATCATAGCATTTGCAACAACAGTTCCTATCCAAGTCATAGTCATGGTTCCAAAAATAGGTGATACTGCATTAAACATTGTATGGAATAATACGCACATAAACACATAGCTTTTCCCTGATATCTTGTAGATTGCTCCGTTAAAAAAACGAAATGCCATTAGTTGAACTGCAAACATCCAAAAGTTAATTAGTCCCTCCCCATGATTAGTCCCTGGAATAAAAAAGAGAGGAATATGCCAAAAAAACCAAATTACTCCTGTAAAAATACAAGATAAAATAAAGCCATATTCTTTATCAAGTTCAGGCTGTAATATGTACATCCAACCAGATTCTTCTAATCCCCCAATAATAAGGCACCCAGGTAGAGAGAGAAAGAACGTATAAAATGGAAGCACCATTTCTCTACTACCTGAAACTATAATATGTATTAAAAAATATAGTGCAAGCCCTGAAACAACGAACAAGTATGGTAAAATGTTATTTTTAAAATAAAAAACAGTTTTCAACCATTCCTTAAAATCTACTATTTTGTTATTCTTCTTCAAAACTATATATGAAGCAATAGCTGGTGATAAAATATAGATTGAAAAGGGAATATTCATCACAAATTGCTGTACTGAGTGAACCCAATTGTAAACCGAATATCCGAAATGTCCAAGAATAATCAAAGCACCTGATACAAGATAGGCTATGCAAAATGTTAGAATCGTAAATTGTATTCTAACTTTTTTATCTGTCATAATTTCTTCACCTCATATTTTAAAGTATTCATTATTTATATACTTTTCTTACCTTTAAACTGCGCACAATAAAAATCAAAACTAATCAAAGAACTTCCCCTTATAAAAATTCTCATTGCCAAGTTTCTCTGCCTTCAGCCTGAACATAACGCAGCCATCTGGACATACAATATCCTTGCTATACTTAGCACTTCCACCAATATTCTCCAAATCTCCACCGCTTCTGACTGCTTCCATGATTGGGAACATAATCATCATAACCTTGGAACAAATGCCCTGTCCATTCGAATTTACCGGACATCCATAAGTGCAGGTATACTTATCCCCTACTTCCTCGCCATTTCGGCAGTACCGCTCTGTATGGTCACTTCGTGTAAATGTCAACCTCAAAATGTTGAAAAGTTCCAACATGAAAATGCATAATTATTTGATAGTTATTTGTTTTCTTGTTGGATCATTTCATATACATCTTTTGTTCTATAAGATGGCCCAACTATTTTAATAATATGAGCATGATGTAGAAGCCTATCAAGTATAGCATTCGCTAGCGTAGCATCTGAAAAAACATCTCCCCATTTACTAAAAGGTTGATTAGTAGTTATTATAGTTGAGTTATGTTCATATCTTTTAGTTATTAGCTGAAAAAATAAATTTGCACCTAATTGATCTATAGGTAAATAACCAATTTCGTCTATAATAAGAACTTTATATTTATTGTAGTGTTTAAGTCTAGATTCTAGTCTATTTTCATTGTACGCGTTTCTTAAGTTCTGAATTAAATCATGACAGCTAATGAAGTAAGTAAGGTATCTTTTACTTGCAGCTTCTATTCCGATAGCGGTAGCTAAATGTGTTTTGCCGACACCTGGAGTTCCATAAAATAATATATTTTCTTTATTATCAATAAATCTTAATGAGCATAGGTCTTGAATCTGCGCTTTGTTTACTGACGGTTGAAAGCTATAGTCATACTCATCAGCTCTTTTTACAAAAGGAAAGCCGGCTACACTTATTTGGATTTTTGAGGCCATTTCATTTTTATAAAGTATTTCTTTATCTGTTAGATGCACTAAGGCATCTAACAACGGGGTCTGCTCCTGAGCAGCTATGCTAAGATATGTCGGTACATATGACGACATTTTTTCTAACTTAAGTGCTTCTAAATTATTCATAAGTTTTGCATACATTTTATAATCACTCTCCTAATAATACATCCATTAAAGCCATATTTTCTTTTATAAAATCACCTATTTGATCATCCGATAGATGTTTACAAGCATCAGACTTCAGTATTTCGTGCATATGACCAATTTTATAATTATATTTTTTATCAGTTAACGAGTGACAGATAATAAAATCTTGATTATAATAAATACTAATATTACCGTCACTAGTTTCGATAATATTAACTTTAAAACCAATGTATTTGGTTGGAACAGAGTATTTTTTACCTTTGTAATTAATCATAGATTCTTTTGTAACTTTATATTCTTTTTCGCGATAGACATATGAGCACAATAAATCTAATGATGGTAATGGTTTAAGATACTCTTTATCTTTTTTCAAAAGATTCAACGGAATTTCATTTATTGCTTGAGAAATTTCATTATTTATTTCATCCATAAAATCATTTACTATTCCTTCTAAATCAGCATAATCTTCAAATTCGCCGTTATAAACGGCTAGACGGTTAGTGAGCCTTGCTAAAGCTTCAACTTTCCCTTTTGTTTGAGGTCTGTATGGTCTACATGCAATAGGTTTAAAACCTGCATCATCAGCAAAATGTTTAAAGGTTGTATTAAATTCAACGCGTGAGAAGTTTGTTTTACTTCTATCTATTACTGTTTTCATGTTATCAAAAAGTATTTCTCTA
>NZ_LBMX01000069.1:0-6374 GCF_001010885.1 Clostridium sp. C8
CTTTCATATTAACATTTACACTTCGAAGAAACCCAGTTACCTCAATTTCAAATTTGTATTCCTCATCATACCACTTTTTCATAATTAACCCTCCAAATCTCTTTTTATCTATCTCACCTTATATTGTACCATATTTTGTAAACCGTATAATGCTTATATAGAAAATATTCATATTAATTAGTTTAAATAAAATAGAATTGAGAATTTAAATTATTTTTCATAATGTATTTTAATTGAAAACTAGAAAAATACCGCAGTATTCCAGAAAAAGAATATGCGGTATTTAAAATAGTTTTATATTTTATTTTTTTATATTTATATATTTATCTTTTTTTATTAATATATTTAAATGTAAGCGGTGGAACAAACCACGTCATGTAAGATAACCTCCCATTTGCTATACTTTTAATAAAGTAAAGAGATGGGAGGTTTTATTTTGAGATCCACACCTGAAGATTTAATCCTCTGGAAGCAGAGAATCAAAGAAAGAAAAAAGAGTGGAATGTCAGTTTCAGAATGGTGCAAAATTAACGAAGTCAGCAAGCATAAGTATCATTATTGGAACAATAAAATTAACAAAAATAAAAAATTAGACAACGAAATGGATTTTGCTGAAGTTAGTTCAATTATTTCAAATACATATGATTCAGAAGCTGCGCAATGTAAACCAGATGACTTCCAAATATTTTTCAATAATGTGCATGTAACTGTTCCAAGTAACTTTAATCAAGATTCTTTAGCAGGACTAATGAAAGTACTGCAACAGCTATGATGAAGCATATAGCTGATGAGGCTGAACATATATATCTTGCACTTGGAACAACAGATTTTCGAAAACAACAAACCGGTCTTGCGGCATTAGTTTCGTTAAAATTTAAATTGGACCCATACTGTGGGAAAAGTGTTTTCTTATTTTGCAATAAAAAACACAGCTCGCTCAGAGCTTTAAGATGGGATGGAAATGGTTTTATTTTGGTCACTAAATTTCTTTCTGATGAAATGAAGTTTCAGTGGCCAAAGACTCAAGGGGAAGTAAGAGCTATAACAAAGCGTCAGCTAGAATGGCTTCTAGATGGCTTACAGGTGGATCAGAAAAAAGCTCTTAAAGAAAGCGTTGATACTGAAGGAATGATTTTTTAATACTTCCTAAAAGCTAGTAAAATAGCCGTTTTTCTGGTATAATATAATTGTAATATTAACCAGAAAGGAGTCTTAAAATGCAGTATTCAGATGAAAAAGATAAACGTATTAAAGAGCTTGAAAATGAAAATAGAATACTGCAGGAAAAGATACAATCTCTGGAGCATAATGTAGAAATTTTGACTCAAGCAGTGCTACATGCAGCAAAGCAACGTTTTGGAGCATCAAGTGAGAGAACTCCTCAGATATATGGGCAATGCTTTCTTTTTGGTGAACTAGTGGATGAAATCCCAGGCGAAGCTGAAAATAAAGTTATAAACATTAAGGAACATAAGAGACCTGTAAGAAAAAAAGGTGATAGAGAACAATTAATAAAATTATTACCTCATGAAGTAGTAGAATGTGTTCTCGATGAGGGAACTGTTTGCGAAATCTGCGGCAGTGAACTTGTGAAAATAGGAAAGAAAAAAGTAAGATCTGAAATGGAATATGTACCAGCAAAGCTTATAATAAAGGACTACGTCCAATATATATATAAGTGTATTGATTGTGGTCAAAGCGATACTAATCCATATGATTCTATATATACTGCTACTGCGCCAGCACCTGTGCTTACGCACTCTTTTGCTTCGCCTTCAATTGTGGCATGGGTAATGTATCAAAAATATATGATGTCAGTACCTCTATACCGACAGGAAAAGGATTTTAAGAGAATGGGTGCTGAGCTTAAAAGATATATGATGGCAAACTGGATGATTCGAAGCTCTGAGTATTGGCTTAAACCCATATTTGATGAGATGCATAAACAATTGTTAACCAGCAGTATTGTTATGAGTGATGAAACAACTTGGCAGGTTAATCATGAAGATGGAAAGAAGGCATCTAGCAAATCTTATATTTGGATACATAGGACGGGAGAATATGAAGGTCCACCAATAATTTTATACCAGTACACCAGAACTCGCTCAGGAGAACATGCAAAAAAATTCCTTGAGGGTTTTCAAGGTTATCATGTTTCGGATGCTTACGCTGGTTACGAAAAGGTTCAAGGAATTATACGGTGTCTTTGCTTCAGTCATTTAAGGCGATATTATCTAGATGCAATCCCCTTGGATTCTAGTAAAAAGGAAATCCCAGGATCAGGCGGAGCCATTGGCAGGGCTTATTGTGATAAGCTTTTTAAACTAGAAAGAAAATGGAAAGGTTTATCCCCTGAAGAAAGAAAAAGAAATAGACTCATTGAAAGTGTCCCAGTGTTGGATGCCTTTTTCGCATGGGCTGAAAAAACCTTCACTAATCAAGATTACTTAAAAAAAGCTTTGAATTACACACTAAATCATAAAAAGTATTTTACTAATTTTTTGCTTGATGGAAGAATACCTTTATCGAACAATTTATCGGAAATCGCCGTTAAACCTGTAGCAATAACACGAAAAAACTCTCTATTTTCAGATTCAGTTGCGGGAGCAGAAGCATCAGCACTTATATTTAGTATTATAAATACGGCGGCAGCCAATAATTTAGATGCCTACAAATATCTTGAATATATATTTCGAAATTTGCCCAATAGTAATTTTACACAAGACTCTTCCATTCTTAAGGAGTATTTGCCTTGGGCAGATAATGTACAGCTTGAATGTAGAATAAATACAAAGGAGGAGCCTAGCAGTGAGTCTGCCTAATATTGATTTTATGATGAACATGACAAAAGAGTTTCTTAGTGGGAAAATTGATGATATAGCCTATACCCTTGATTTTTCATATGAGCTAGAACAGCGATACAAGAAAATGCATCGTGAAGATGATGATTATTGCGAATTGATATATGAATGCCTTTATGAAGAAGGTATTGCTCTGTACAATGAGCTTTCAGACGCTGATTTTAAAAAGCAGATAAGAAAACAATATAACTATATAAAGAAAATTGCCAAAGAAGGCTTCTATTAAAAAATCCAGCTTCTCATTTGAGGCTGGATTTTTTTAGTACCGTAAGGTATTCCATCGCTTACTATTTAAATTACTTATACAAAGGAATAACCATCAAAAACTTTCAAGCCTTCCTCATTTAATAGTTCACCTATAACAATTGTCTGATGTGGACTTCTTTCAAAAACTTCTTTGCATGGAATCATGATATTGCTTCCTGCAATTTCTGCTAATTGTTCATGTGAAACACTATATACTAATTTCCCAAGTTTAGACCAAACCATAGCACTTGAACACATAGCACATGGCTCACAACTTGAATATAGTGTGTACTCACTTAAGTCATTTACTTTGTTTTCAGAACAAAATTTACGAATCAATCCAATTTCAGCATGATGTGTAGGATCAGAAACTGAATTAATTTGATTTCCTCCAATCATTACAATTTCATTATCTTTTACTAATACAGCACCAAATGGCTCATTACCTTGTTCTCTTGCCTTTAAAGATATTTCAATTGCCTTTTTAATAAAGTATTCATCGTTTTTTATCATAATAGCCTCCATATATAAAATTTAGATTGCTATTTATATTTTAGTGTATAAAAAACTAACACATAAATATCATTACATAATAGCATAAAATCTCATCATATTTCAATAAATATTTTGTTTTTCTTTAATCATATGATATATCAAGGATAATATAAATTATAAGGCTAAACCCTTATTATGTTAATAGTGAATAAACTTCTTAAACTTATCAATACTTGTATTTAAAATTAATTCATTATCAAATCCTACTTCATTTAATAACTTGTCTGCTTCTGAAAAATCACCTACACAGCTTGGATCATGAGCATCAGAGTTAATAATTATATGTACTCCATATTGATTACAAAGATTAAGCATTTTCTTATAATTATCTACACAATTTAGTCGCTGGTTTTTCTTTAATAAAGAACTATTATTTACTTCTAGTGCAACATTATACTCTTTTGCGGCTATAACCAATTTTTGATAATCTAATGGTGTATTGTCATCATCAGGATGTGAAACAAAAAAGACTTTTTCATGCTTCATGCAAGAAATTAGATTCTCCGTATTTTTAACTACTCCAGCATTTTCATAACATTGCCTATGAATACCAACAATAGCATAATCCAGACGATCAATATATTTCTGTTCAAGAGAAAGTCGTCCATCATTTAAAACATTAATTTCACATCCATGGATTATTTCAACTCCATAAATTTTTCTTGGTACTACACCTAAATTCAAATAATAGAAGGGATCGCATGTTCCTGGTATTCCTGGTGCATGCTCACTTATTCCTAAAAGCTCAATTCCCTTTTCCTTAGCAGCAAATGCCATTTCTCTAATTGTTCCATAAGCATGACCACTAACTAATGTATGCGTATGTATATCTAGTAATAAATTTCTATTCATAATATCGTACCTCTTATTCTCATCTTTTAGCTAACAGAATTATCCTGCTCATCAGATAACTTTATATTTCTATCATCAGTTCTACATAAATATATTTTTATTACTCAGTAATTTATCTATTTTATATATCTACTATCTCTTTGCCATTTTAATCTAATACTTTTTCAAAAATAGCATTATCATGCCACTTGCCATTTAATAATATATATTTTTCTTGTTTTCCTACAAATTGAAAACCATTTTTTATCAATACAATTTGAGATGCAATATTATTAATTGATGTTCCTGCTTCTATTCTATGAAGCTTATGTTTATTTGTAGCTTCTTTTAAAATTAAATTAACAGCTTTTGTAGCATATCCCTTTCCTTGATGAATCTCGCCTATTCTATATCCTAACTCTGCTTTATTGAAATTCCCTCTTTGTAAATCTACTAAGTTTACTCTTCCGATAATCTCATTAAAATTATTATAAATTAAATACATATATACTAAGCCTTTTTCTTGTTCCTGTATCAATTCTTCTATAATACTATTAAAATTTTCAACTTCATAATAGCTATCTCCTCTTGATAAACATGTATCTTCAAAGAATTTTCTATTTGTCACCTCAAATTTTAATAACTCTTCCTTATCTGAAATACTTAATAACTTTATCCATATGTCCATTCTTTTATCTCCTATGCTTTATATAAGTTTATCAATTTTTTATTGTGTGTCTTTAATTAATTTACAAATATCATTCTATTCCACCTTTTGTGAGCCATATTATTACTAAAATAACTACACTAGTTATTCTTGTTCCAATAAGATATCCCTCACTTGGTTCTGTATCTTTATATTTCCACCCTTCTGACATTTTCCATGATAATTTAGGATTTATTATTCCTATTATTAATAAAATACTAGCGATAATTTTTATAAATACCATTATTTATCTCCCTTATTCCATATATACAAATACAACTTAATTAATTTTTATATTGATATTATATTTGTTTTAAAACTTTGATTTTTCATAATTGTAAGGAATACTTGTTCCAACAACTACATCTTCAATTTTTTCAATAATTAACCAATCATCCATATTAGATTGATGATCAAACTCTAATGGTTCAATTTTTTCAACATCAGAAAATTCTACTAAACAAAGGCATTTTTTGTTCCATCTTACTTTTTGTTTCTCTGAAAGATTTAATTTAGGTTGATTTTCCTCTAATATATTTTTTATTTCATCCTCAGAAAGCTTAATATGATTTTCAACTTTACTTACAGTAGCAGATACAGTAATTTTAGAACTTCCCTTTTCCATAAAATAAAGCTTTTCTCCTTCAAAAACACGACTATGAGGTATTTTTCTTCCTGCAGCACCTCTAACAACCATTGTTTTTGTTCCTTCTAATATTTTGTCTAAAACCTTCTCTCCCTTTTTCCCTGCATTGTCGCAATAAACTAAATGTACCATATTAAATACTCCTCTCATTTAATAATTATTAATTATCAATACAAAGTTTACAGTCATTACAATAACTTCCTTATTAAATAAATAACTTTAATTTCAGAAACTGAAACTATACAGTAATTTAATTCCAAACTGTTCACAATAACCTATGAATTATTCACTATGAATTGTGAATTGTGCCCTGTGAACTGTGAACTGTGAACTATGCTCTGTGAACTGTAATATTCCCTATTTAATTTATTATATATTATACAATAGTAATTTTACAAATATTTTACATAATACTGTATTTTCCAGAGTAATTCCTATTTTTTAGACTTCAGAGGTGAAAGTAGTGAAAAAGTGAATAGTGAAAAAGGGGAAAGAATTAAGGAATTGAAAAAAAGGAGCTGTCGCATTA
>NZ_LBMX01000070.1:0-18569 GCF_001010885.1 Clostridium sp. C8
TGACATGGGGTCCATTTTAGTAATAAAAGGATGCCAAAGCACCCTTTTATTATTATTTTACTACCAACAAAAACCTAGTAATAATAACCATATTAATGGTGAACATCCGCAGCCACATCCGCCAAATCCTCCACCGAAGCCTCCACAGCCGCATCCGCCACAGCCTCCACCGAAGCCTCCGCAGCCACAGCCGCAATTAGAGTAGTTACCGCAGCAGCCACCTCTGTAGCCACCACCACAACAGTTATTTCTACTATAACAAGATCTTCTTGACATGTTTATCAACTCCTACTCTTTCGTATAGTACATTGTATTCATTACATATTGTTTATGTTCTGTAATATTTTTTATATTTTAATAATCATTTACGAGTATATTATTTAAATGTACTTTTTCTATTTCTTATGATAAACTATTATTAAGGAGGTGTTTATATGGAAAAGAGAAATAGATTGGTGGCTCCAAGAAATGTTGTAAACACAAAAATGCTTTATAGTTTTTATATATTAAAAGAATTATCAAAAGGAAATACTATATTTGGTAATAAGGTTCTTGAAGAATTTAGAAATAGATTTTCAGAAACTTCTCTCCCTTTTCCGGTTTCTTCTAGTACAATATACGAAACTCTCTATGATTTAGAAATGAAGGGATATGTAAAAAGTTCTTGGACAGGTGATGAATTTTTAAATAAAAGAAGTAAAAAAATATATTCTATTACAGATAGTGGTATTGAGTATTATAAATATCATCTAGCAGATTATATTAATAATCTAAATAAAACTAAAGCCACTTTAGATATTATGATAGATATGCTTATGAAATAAGATACACAAATTTGTAAAATATATTTATTAAATAATATAAATTTAATCATAGGAATATCTATAAATATAAAATTTTGTTGTAAACTTTATATTTATAAATTATTGTGTAACTATTTCTTTAATAAGAAATAGTATAATTAATATATTATTTCTATGGAGGATTATAATGAAAGAAAATAAAGTTATTAATAATTTTATTTATTTAAATAAAAATTTGAATTTTGGGGAATTAAATGAAAATACTTTAATTTTAGAATTTAATGATATTAATTTTTCAATTTATAATAAAGTATCTGTATTTATTAAAAATATAAAAACTCGAGAAGTCTTTAAATGTTCATCCTTTATAAGAAATACTGAAATAAATGTTAATTTAGATAGCATAAAACATTTATGCACAGATTATGAATACATTATTCTTATAAGAGCTGAATTAAATAATTCATCATATATAATATATCCTAAATTCACTTGTAAATCTAAAACTTATATAAGTAATAACTCATCAAAAAACAATCATAGATGGTTTATTAGAATATCTGAAAATGGTGAGCTTCGATTATCTACTATATTTATTTTTCCAAATCAAGACAATGTTAAAGAAAATATTTCATTTTAAAAAATGGATATATGTAAATTTGTTTGTTTTATTACTCAGTTAATAATATCTCAAACTTACATATATCCATTTAAAAATTATAACAAATAAAATATAAAATAAATTTACTTTTAATAAGCTTAAAAGTATTTTGATTTTAAATATTCTATAAAACAATATTTTGAACAAAAAACATTTAACTCTTCTTTATCTATATAGGCCTCTTTAGAATTAGTTACATTATTACAATATCTACATTTAAAAATTACTTCATTAGAAATTTCATTTTCCACTTCTTCTCTTGTTATCTTGTTTATTAAATTTTTAAAGCTATTCATTGTAATTCCTCACTTATACTATATTAGTATATATATATATTAATATAGTATAAGCATATAACTATTGTTTAAAATAAATTATTAGATTTTGCAATATCTATATACTCTTTTATGTTCTTTTCATCATTATAAAATAAAGGAAATTTAAAATTATAATTTCCCCATACCAATATTGGCCCTTTTGTAAAATAAAAGGTTATAAAAAATAATTCTCTTGTACATAATTTAGTTAAAAGCTTAATATATTTTTTATCTCTTATTTCAAAAAATATACTATTACTGCTTCCTTCATTTAAGATATCATTAAATAGTTCTCTCTCATGAAAATCAATATTCTCATAAATAAAATTAATACTATTATTATCTAATTTATTTTTATAAAAATCTATTATTACTTTATTCTTTTCAGAATTTAAATCAAAAAATTCTTCTAAAGCATTTATGAAGTCCTCTTCTATTATTTTAATTTCCTTATCTTCTTTAGGAGAAAGTTCAACATATTTGTATTTATTAAATCCCTCTAAAACATTACAAAATCTTATCTTTATCATTTTTTCAGCTTCTTCATTCTTTAATGACTTAACTCCCATACTTCCCCCTGATTTTAAATTATTTTATTCCATTCATAAAGTTGCTTTCTAACTTCACTAATTAATTCATTAAGATTTTCAGTTTCAATTTCAGTTACTTCATTTAAAGTATTATTTTTTATTACTTGCTTATACTTTACAACCTTATTATGATTAGAATTCCATACCTCTAATATTTTACTTTTTTCTATATCCATATCATTACTCCTTATATTGCTATAAGGAGATAAAATTAACTTTTAAATTTCGCTTTCATATCTCCAATAGCATCATAATAACAAATTCCTATTTTGCTTTTGCTCATCTTTCCTTTTTCAAATAAGTATGCGCTATAGTAATTTGTATTATTTAGTATATCCCTAATTATATAAATTAATAAGATATCTTTTTGTATTTTTAACTGAGATGTATTAACTATATTGTTAAGGTAATCTATCCTTGTATTAGAAGATGTTTCTAAAATTTGTATATACATTTTTTTTGGATCTTCTTTTATTTTTTTTAATAAATTTTGTACTGATAGTAAATCATTAATTAAATCAAATTCTCTAAAAAGTTGTAATTCATTTATATTATCTGATAATTTATTAAAATCATCATTCTTCCATTCTATTTCTACATTATTTAAATGTTTTGGTTGATTTTCTTTTATTCCCTTAGATATAACTAAATAACCTAGTAACTGGCCTAACATTATAAAATATTTATTTTCTCTTTTTACAACTTCAAATTTATCACTTTCTTTATTTAACCCAAAGTTTATATAATTTTTTATAAATCCATTAAATATATCCATTAAATCAAAATTTAACATACTAACTCCTTATTTAAAATTTATATTTATATAAGTTGCAATAAATGTTCTACATTTAACTAAAGTATCTTTTAAATTAATAGCCTTTAAGTAAAGTTAGTATTTCAACAACTTATATAAAAAAATTAAAAAATATATATGCTTTCAATTTTGTTATTTTACTTAAATAAGTCTATTAACTTTTAATTTCATAAGACTATAATGATGTAGATTATTAATTGAAACATATATATATTATTTTATCATTTATATTTATATTATTCTACTTATATAAATATCTAACTTATCATCTATTTTATATATTTATACTTATTTACGAGTATATTGTTTTAGATATAAAATAAATTTATTTGACATTAGAAATTATTGGTGATATTCTGTAATTGATAATGGTTATCAAGGAGAGGTAAATATGATAAAATATAAATTTAAAATTATAGATATTGTTAATGAAGCAAAAGGAACAAAAACATACTATTTTGAAAAACCAAAAGAGTTAACATGGGAGGCAGGATCTCATACCCATATAGGTCTTATTGGATTTGATGAAGGTGAAAAACCTAATAAAAGTTTAGTTAGACACATGTCTATAATGACTTTGCCAACTGAAAATAAAGTTGGCTTTACAACAAGAGTCCCTAGAAGCTGTTCTGAATTTAAAACCAAACTACTTAACCTAAATGTGAACGATGAGATTGTCATGTTTAAATTAGCATCAAAACTAACCTTAAGACGCTTAAATAGACCTATTGTTCTACTATCAATGGGAGTGGGAGTTGCTGCAATGAGACCTATTATCCTTAGTTTTATAGAAGACAAATCTAATATTCCTTATTTAGTTAATGTGAACGTGGATTCATCAAATGATTTTATTTTTAAGAATGAACTTGATAATCTTTCAGATGAAACATATAAAAATTATTGGTTAAATTCTAGGAAATCATTTTATGAAAATTTAGAACAATTATCACAATTACAAAACCCTATTTATTATATAGTTGGAAGTTATGATTTTCTTAAAGATACTATCCAAAGCCTAAAGACTAAGAACGTGAATATCTCAAATATTGTCATAGATCAAAAAGATGAAGTTTTAAATCAACTTTTTGGAGCTTAAAATTGATTATTTTAAAGCCCAGTGATTTAAAATCACTGGACTTTAATTCGTAATAAATTTATATAGTTTACAGTTTAGATGAAAATATCAATTTTAAGTTATATCAGCTATTTGAGCGTTGATATAATGATTCCTTAATTCAGCAGAGCTGAACTATTTCCATAACTGTGCACTGTGCCTTGTAAACTGCTTTTTAATAAAATATAACAGATAAAAAATTTACTCAATACCAAAACTATTTTCATATATATCAAAAAATGCACTTATATCAATACATTGTTTTTTCAATTCATCATCTTCTGTAGTCACTTGCCATCCGTAGGTTTTATAAGGCTTCCAATAAAATTTATTTAATTTATTAAGATTAAATTCATCTTTTATAAGATCAAATCCACCAGCAAAATCAATCTTTGCTTGTTTAAATGCTTTATTAGCATCTTTAAAAACAGGCATTCCACTTTCGGCTAATCCAATATCATAAGCTTTATTTTCTTGAAATATTTTGCTACCTATCTTTTTATCATATTCTCCTACTGCTTTTTCAGGGCTAGTAGCTTTGTATATAAGAATGATTATGAATAAAACTGCCACAATTGATATTAAAATAGTCATTTTAGATTTCTTTTTCAAGATATACACCTCTTTTTATTCTTATAATCTTAATATTTCTATTTATCATAACATATTTTACTAATAAATTCTTTTTTAAATTTAAACTTCTATTAAACTATATTATGAGCAAATATATAAGTTAGTATTAATAAATAATAATTTTTAATACTAAAAATATAATTATCTAACCTTTTTTCTGCATATTTTAAAAAGATTGTTCATTAACATAATATTAATTTTACGATAATTCATCACTTATTAAGATTGTAAAATTAAATCCACTTGTCCAATTATTATTTTCTTGGCAGTTTATTACTCCAAATTATTTCATAACTCCCATCTGCATTTATTGGCTGTAAATTAAGTTTATATACACCAGTTTGGCTTCCAGCTTCAAATTGAAGATAATTAAAATTCGGAATATGTATTATATTTCCGTTTTTGTCAGTTTCATCTTTTACTTCTTCTTTTAGGTTAAGAGTTCCACCTAAATAATCTAATGGATAAGTTAATTCACGATATATCTTTCCATCTTCATAAACTACATATCCTTTAAAAACTGATTCATTTTCAGGGTTTATAATTTCCCAATCAACTTGCCCTTCAGTTAAGTTAAAATCAAGAGAAGCATAAAATCCCTGACTTGACTTAGTTTCTATATCCACAGCAATAGTCTCTGCTTTTAATTTTGAAAATGAACCTTCATAGGTAGTATGTTTTATTGGGTTGTTGGAGCAGGAAACAAGAGTTAAAATTAAAAATGCTAGCAAAACTAAATATCTAAGTTTTTTATTCTTCAAGATTTCTCCCCCTTATAATTTTGTAATATATTACACTTACAAGTTAATTATAACATATTTTTCCAATATTCCACTATTCAGTTTTTAATGAAAGTTTCAATTACTTAATTTAAATCACGTACTGTATTTAAACTACACACTAAAAATACCGCATATTAATTTTTAGTAGTACGGCATTTTTATAAGAATTAATTTTTATGGACTTAATAAACTTATTCGTATTCCACATATTATGACCAAAAGAGATATTGAATAATTGAAATATCATGCTGTTAATAAAAAACTAATAATTTTCCTTAAAATCTTTTATCTCATCTATTTTTTTCTCAAGTCTATTTAAACGAATATATAATTCTTTTAAGTATAATGCATTTTTCTCTTCTTGCGCCTTTAACTTATTAGGTATGTAATACACAACATTAAATATAATTAATAAAATTAGTATTATAATAATAAACTCTATCACAATCTAATATCCCCCTTTAAAACTCCTATAATTACATTTATTCACTTTATTTATAACTACTATTATACTCTAAAAACTACATTCCAACTATATATTCCCATATTTGTCTTGAATTTATTTCCTTTTTACTATAGAAAATTTTATTGTTTACAAAGAGGTTATTTCTCTAGATAAAAATAGAAATAAAAAAAGCTATTGCTTACCACAAAATTTATGGTTCATAATAGCTTTAATTAAAACTATAAGGGTTTGTTGCTTTTTAATAGTTGATACGCTATAGTCTAAAAGTTTTTCTACTGCATCAGATAATTGAACTAAATTATCATCAGTTGCATCAGCATAAATATTTTTAAAGTTTTGCTCCTTAAAAACATCCTTACCTTTAGAATCACCCCCTATTTGATATCTAACCTTAATAACATTTTCCGTTAATACTGAATTTGCTGCCATATTATCACCTCCTCTTTACAATCTTCATATATGCAGAAAAGAAGGTTATAAAAATTTTATTTTTAATTTTTTGATTTAATTAATTGGAAGCACAAAAAGCACCAACCTGAGAACATTTTTCCCAAGTTGGTTCCTATAATTTTTGTTATCATATAACATTTGTAAACAGTTCAGTTCCGATAGCATTCATTATATTTATCCAGATAACTATTACTTGTTATATCCTTACAATTATTTATAAATATATTATAATCATTATTAATAAATTCTGTTTTTATTATATTAAACTCTTCTTTTGAAATTTTTTATTATAATAATAATTGCCCCAAAAACGAATTGCTTTTCCTTACTTTATCCATAAAGCAGGACGAACTCCACCTGTACATTTTCCATCACTAATGTTGCCCTTCAATATATTGTTTCCTTGTATCCCGATATTACCGTCAGTACCAAAGATATACACAGCTTTTACATTAACACGGCCAGGTGAACGAAGCCACCACCACCAAGCCCATTCTTTATTATGAAGTTTTGCTAATCTATTACTGTTATTTTCATCTTTTCTTTGAAACCAATATCTTTGATTTTTACCAGGGTTGTTCAGTTTTGAAGTGCTATCACCAAAATACTTGCATACTTCCTCAAGGCTTAATAAAAAGATATTGTCTTCAGTATCTTCTCCTCCCTTTGTCCCATACCACTGATTATCAAGATTCTTATTTATTACCGTAATGATTCTTGATTTATCAGCTGCATTAAATTTCTCATAAAATTCACCATTAAGATATTTCCTTAAAGTACAGTCAGCCCATGTTATATCTTTATAAGCATCATGGTAAGGTCGTTGGTCTATAATTTCTTCTGTTATAATCAAAGCTGTATTGTTTTGTATATCAAGCACACGCCAGTTATAATCACCAAATGATAATACTGAGCCAATTTTAATCTCTTCCATTATAAGCACTTTCCCTTCTTCTTTGTAACATGTGATTTATCAGATTTATTTCATCCTATTTAAAGGCGGTGTTTTCATCATTATCGCAACTAATCCCCAATAAATTCCCATCATAATTTCTTGTTCTTTCTCAAAAAAATTCAAAAAATTGTCTGCTTCATTTTTACATTTTTCAATATCTTTATCTAAATAAAGCCAAGTACTGTTCTTCTTTAATTTTATGCAATTTTAGCTTTTAAGCCTAGCTGCTTCATTATAATTCTGTCTAATCCTTTTAAATCTTCTTCATTTAACATATCTCCAACATCTATGATTTGTGATTTATCAATAACTGTTAGCTGCTCTGCCATCATTATATTTCCTTTATAAGCTACATCATAATCTTTAGTTAGCTTAGTATGTATTGGTAATTTAGTTTTATCTTTACTGGTTAAGGGTATTACCATAGTTGTAGTTGAAAATTTATTTCCTGTATTATTTTGTACCACTACTGCTGGTCTCTTTCCTCCCTGACAGCATCCATAACCTTCTTTAAAATCACACCATATTAGTTGTCCTCTTTTTATTACCATATTAATTTCTCCTCTCAATTTAATATTATAGGTTGTGAAGATGTTTAATTATAAAGAACATCTCCACAATACCTTTTACTTATAGTTTTAAATAAATATCTTTTAAATACTTTTTATATTTATATAACAATTTTAAGTACTCTTTCAATACTAAAAAATCTTTTTGACCAGTTATATCTAAAGCAATATAACCTAAATCATTATCAATTTTTCTTATCTCAGGATCTTCTAAGATTAATTTATTTCTGTCTAAAAACATGTTATAAACTAAATTTTCTAACTCATCCTTTAGCTTATATACCTCATATTTACAACGCTCCTTTAGACTATTATTCATCCCAAGGATCGTTATCACTTTCATCCATACCGTAATCCTCTACATCACATTGATATTCAAACTCTTCTCTAGACAAACTTCCTCCTTCATTCCTATGCTCTCTCCATCTTTCATCTCTATCATCTCTACACATCTATAATTCTCCTTTCATTTATTATCTAAAGTGCCTGTATTAAAAGTACTTTTAAATTTACTTTATACTTTTCCTGAGCACATTTTTAGTATACTATAGGAAAGTATATAAAGCATTTCTGGTTTCAGACAATCTTTTAGGAACAAAAAAGAGGAAACCCAAGACTTCCTCCAACTAATTCAAATTTTAAAATTTTAAATCTAATTATCTTAATTCTTCTAACTATTTCTTAAAATTTCTAATTATTTCTTGAGATTTCTCACTTATTCATTTAACACTTAAATTTATTAGAGGTTTTTAATAAATTTCTTATAAATTTTGTTTTAAACAATCATACTAATTTTCAAAATTAATCATATTATTAACTTTATTCATAACATCTTTCATTGACTTAAATTCCTTTTTATCAAAATCACTAGCTTTTTTATAAAATACATCATTGTCTATTTCATTATTTTCTATAATATAGTTGAAATTATTTTTGTCTACTATTTCAAAGCTTATCCTATCTATTTTCTTAGCAATTGATTTAATGTCTTCATCAAAGGTAGTTAAAATAATAAAATTAGTATCCTTGCTATAATATTTATTAAACTCTTCAATTGTATTACTTATAAATTCTATTTTTTCTGCAATAGTTGATTTTCTATCTTTCTTTAAATCTTTATTGTTGTCTTTATATATTCTATCAGATTTAACTTTTCCCCACGAAATACTGTTATATACTATATCTTCTTCTGTATATAAAACATTATAATGTATATTCTCAGCTCCTATTATCATTCCTAAGCTTACATTTAATATTCTCTTTTTACTTCTTTCATATTTTGGAACTTCAGCTGATGAAATGGTTCCTAAATTAATATATTTCAAGATAAATGCTATGCTGTTATCTTTATCTAATACTTCTTCCAATATAATATTTTTCCCTTCTGCTTATTTTGTAATTATATTTTTAATATAAATAAAACTATTTAAAAGATTTGTTGTTTGTTTGATGAGTTTTTTAGCCTATCTAATAATTACCTACTCTCTTTGTTGCTATAACCTTCCTAGAAAGCCCTCCATGAATAAGCTGAAGCACATCATTTTCATTATAGTCACAATAATCATACACCCTAAATTTAAGTTCTCTTTTATTCTCAAAATCAGTTACAAATACTTCATAATAGTTCCTTCTACCTCTTCTACCTGATTTCATTACAATCCCAGTACAAATTCCTTTTGTCTCTGTATATAAGCCCAAAATTGCATCTATAAAATATAGTACATCTGAAATAATAAATATAAAAGCAATAACCATGGCAGGAATATACTCTAACCTAAATTTACCTGAGAATGGTAATATAAATATAAGTACAATCCAGTCAATATGCTTAATTCTTTCAATAAAACTTACTGATACATGAGGATGTATCATTGGTTTAATCCTCCATAACAAATTAATATCCTCGTAAGAATTTTTATTATAAGCCTTTCTCCAATTTCTTTGAGTTTCAGAAAGCATATAAGATGACTTAATCTTACTTTTGAACATATATAAGTTTATATATCCAGCAAACATGAGCAATGCTGAAATAATTATACTAATATTTCTAACAATAATAATTGTAAATACTATATATCCAATAAAAAGTGCACCTAATAGTTTCATAAAATACATCTTTTTATTAAGCTCTTTCTTCTCTTCACCGGAAAGCTTCCTACTCTTTTCAAAAAAATTAAGAATGCAGCATATAAAAATAGTAAAAAGTGTAAAAGAATTAACATTATTTACAGCCCCTATAGTTTCATAAGAGCCTCCCCTCATAAAATATACAAAGCTTGTAGCTACATTTAACACTATGGGAAATATAGCAAAAATCAAATTACTTTCCGACCCTCTTTTTTCAGACCACATATTTTCTCCCCCGCATTTTTTAAGTTAAAATAAGTTTTGTTTATATGTAAAACATGGTAAATATATTATTCATTTTATCATAAAAACAATCTGTATATTGTAAATTTTATATTTTTACTCTTTCATTTTTTATTAATAAATAGTATAAAAAAAGGTACCACTTAATAGGTTAATGGCACCTTTTTCTAAATTAAGTCTAAGATTATTATTCAGCAACTCTTCTTAAATAACAAATAAAATTATATAAATTGGAATTAGAACTTCTATTAATGTCAATTTTTGAGTTTAAAGTTGTATTTTATAAATTTTTCTTATTTGTATTATTCTAGAAGTTAACATCTTTCTCATTATCCCTAATTCTATTTATTCTTTTACTTACACTTATACTTCTAAATTTCTTTGCATGGGGTTTTAATAACTTAAGGCTATCAAATCCAAATATACTTTTAACAATCCAAGCAAAAAGCAAAATTATTACTACTGGAATAACACAGGAAGTTATAATTAAAACAGCAATAGCATCTATAAATGACCCTAGCATTTCCTCTCCCTTTTTAATCATTTGAGATACATCATTTCCTATTTTAGAAGTAACATCAGATATATAGTCTCCTATCTTTTCAAGAATGCCTTTATCTTCTTCTGTAATTTCGCTTCGCTTCTCTTCTATATATTCTTCACTTTCTTTTGTAGCTTCAAAGGTTTCATCTATTGAGGTTTTATATGAATCATATATTAAATCGCTGGATTTTATGCTAACTGGAATAACCATAGAAATAACAATTCCAAGTATAGCAAACTTTATTGCAAGCTTTAATAATATATCCTTATTGAAAAACAAATAAGTTATCCCTAAAAAACATGCTAAAGGAATAATATAAGTAAATGATAGATATCCAACTACTGAAATTAACATTTTCTCTAATAAAATTGCTCCAAGTATAATAACAAAATAAGAAGTTAAATCTAAAATTTTATTTGCAATTGGTGTTCCAGCATCCCCTGGTATTAAAGATATGGCTGTTGATGATGAGGCAGCTGCTAGTGTAAGCTTCATAACTGTATCCCTCTTATCATCTAAAGATTTTATTGTTGACTCATTAAAGCTAGGTGCTGTTACTACTTTTGATATACCAAAGTATGATACCAATGCTACTAGCAGCAATAAAGCTCCTACTATTATTTTTTTAGAAAATTCATTTTTATTAAATACTGCCATATGTTTCTCTCCCTTATTAATTTATTAAGTCTTTGTAACTTCTTTTTTACTTATTTATCTAAATGTAAATATGATTTAATGTGATATTTATCAATTAGTCTTTATAAAACACTAAAGATATACTTACTTTTGTCATAACTATATATTCTGTAAAAGAAGTTATATTCCTTCCTAAATAGATTTTTCATGCTTATTATTTTAATTACTTAATAAAGTATTTTACCTTCTTTCCTGTTAAGTGATAATATTCATTATCTAATTTTTTTGCTTCCTGTTATTATATATATTATGTTAAGTGGCAAGTTTATTGATTGCAACAAAGGGTAGTAATAATGTTACGAACCTTTTCTTCTTCATCTACTAAGTTTACTAGCTTACTTACATTTCCATTAGAATAGTCAAGCCATGTAGAAACCTCTTTGGCTAAAAATAATGGATTTTCATAAGTACCATAGATTTTAAAGTTCTTTTCAAGTACTATTTTCTCCATAATTACTGATAATCTCTTTTCCATATCTTTAACCTCCTTTTATTTATTTACCTTCGATACTTGTTATAGTAATTTCATTTTTTATATTTTTATTATTATTTACGAGTAAATCCTTTAAGATACTAATACATAGAATTGTCTCCTTTATTATTGCTGCTTGTCCCACTCACTTACTTACCCCTATAGTTTGTCCTCTTCATTTTCTATATATATATATATAACATTTACGATTATATTATTTAAGATAATATTTGAAACACCATAATTTACTCCTTATAAATATTTGTAGCTTTCAGTTATCTTAGAACTTAAAAACCTCTTTAAATTTTCCTTGCCTAAGCATCATTTTATAATTTTTTTGCCCCCATTGTCTTACAATTATTTTGTGAAGTACTTTATTAAAAATCACTTCAATTTAATTGTTTCTTTTTACCAATAGTGGTGACATTTACATACCTACATGATAGGATGGACCTACTAAATAACTACTTTATACTAACACAATGGCATTTCAGTAATTAATGCTGGGCAGTTTGTACTTCTTATAAATCAAATTAGAGTAATAATCATCTGACTATGATTCTTTCAATAATTCACTGAATTTATCAAGCAACTTTTCCTTTTCACTACTACCATTAGTCCTAAATCTTATTATCGGAATGTCATATTTGCTTAATATTTTATCCTTCATCCTATCTCTTACTAGCTGCTCCTCATTTTCTACATGAAATTTATATCCATCAACCTCTACTACTAATACTGGCATCTTATCTAATTTATTAAATATAATAAAATCATTATGTGTCCATGGATTTAAAACAAACTTTCTTTCTTCATAAGTTAATTTACTTATATCTTTTATAGTCATTTTTAGTGGAACATGGATAGCTATATCTAAGGTATTGTATTCCTTTTCTTGTAATACTTCTTTAATTAGTCCATACATTAAATTTTCCGAAGCAAACTCTGATATTCTCTTTGATTTCTTTAAGATTTCTACTAACTTATTTGAATATGATTTATAAAGCAAATCAAAAATTGATGATGTATTACTTTCTATAATGTCTAAGTTATTATATTTAATATGCTTAATTAAGTCCCCAAGGTTGCTGTGATAATTTTCAAAATCTGAAGAAACTACTATTAATTTCTTAACTGCTCTTGAAACTGCTACATTTATTAAATTAGAGTTATCTATAAAATCATTTATGTCATTGGCAACAGTACTTAAAATTATTACATCTTTTTCTCTACCTTGATATTTATGAACTGTATCTACTTCAATTACATCATCCACTAAATTAGATACTTCTTTTACTTGCAGTTTATATGGTGCTATGATTCCAATTGATTTGCTATCTTTAACTCCAGGTAAAACTTCATTAATAATAATATCTATTTCTCTTTGATTTATATTACCTCTTGCGTGATTTCCTACTTTGGTTTTATATAAAGCAAGTGGTTTATCTCCATCGGTCTCATTAGTTAATATAATTAGTTCACTGTTATAAAACTTTTTATTGCAATAACTTATTATCATTGGATGACATCTATAGTGTTCTTTTAAAAGTGTTTTAGGAATACTATCACTTAACTTTGTAATTGATAATAATAAATTATTAGTAGAAAAACTGTAGGCATCTTTCAAATTATACTTCTTAAATATTTCATTGCTAACAATTTTATCTTGACTGTTTACTACATTAGTTAATTGCTTTAAATCACCTACAACAACTACATTCCTAGCACATGATAAAGCTAATCCACCAGTTAATAAATCTACTTGTGATGCTTCATCTATTATCACATAATCAAATAAATAATTCTCTTTAATGCAATTTCTTAAAGAATGTGTAGTGCTTAATACCACAGGATATTCATCTATTACTTTATCAAAGTTTTTCCATAAATCTTCTTCTGTAAACTGTGGTCTTAATTTACTTTTGCTATATTTTAATGCTATGTAATTCTTAAATAATTTCATAGAGTTTTCACTAAATTTTTTCATTTCAACTTCAAAATGATATCTTTCAAGTTCTTTTTCTAATGCTTCAATTTCTAAGGTTATTTCATTTATTCTTATTTTATAATATAAACTATACAAATAATCAATTATTTCATCAATCTGTACTTTATAAAAATCAAAGGTTATTATCCCATACTTAAGTAAATTCCTTAGTTTGTATAATGTTGATAACCCTTTACTTTTATTTCTTATCATTTTTATATCTATGATTAAGTTCATTATCTTATCTGCTTTTAACTTGAATATGGATTTAAAGTTTAAGTTTAATATATCCTTAGATAAATACTCCCTTATAAAGTGTTGTTCTTCTATTTCCAATTCAGATAACTGTTGTTTTAAGTTAGCCAATTTATTTTGCTTATTTAACATATTGTCTAATGCATTTTGTGTTAATTTTAACTCTTGCACCAATTTTTTCTTTGACTCTACATCAAGGTTCCAATTAAGCATATTTAAATATTCAGTACTTTGTGAGTTAATAAATTGTTCTTTATTCTCTTTTTTACCTAAAGTTGCACAAAAGAAATCTAAATCATACTTTTGTAGCTTTTCATAAACATTTGCTGTTGCAGCATTGTTATTAGATACTATTGCAACAGTTTTGCCTTCTACAACTAAATTTGCAATAATATTTAAGATTGTTTGAGTCTTACCTGTACCAGGAGGCCCCTCAATAATACTAATTTGATTAGTTAATGCTTTAAAAGTTGCCTCTTTTTGACTTAGATTAAACCCAAATGGAAAAATAATAGTATCTTTATTAACTGAAGATTTTAACTCCTTAGTAGGATTTAAATAATATGATAATGCGCTGTTAGGACTAATGTAAGAGATTTTTTCATATTGCTTACCTAGAAATGATTTATGTCCATCCACAATTAACCCAATGTTTTTTGAAAGTTCCTTGAAATACTCAAAGCAATTTACAGTGCTTTTATTTGTAAGACATGATTCTTCCACAATTATTTGATTTCTATGATATGTTTTATTAAAATTGTTTTTATAAATTACTTTAATATAATTATTAAATTCTAATGCTTTTAATATTCCAACTAATGGTTTATTATTTGCGTATATAGCCTTGTTTTTAATATTTAATTCAGTAGGATTGCTTAACCAAGTTATGTTATCGTAATTATATCTATATGTTCTTCCACCTTTGAAAACTACGGTGTACATTTTATTTTCATATTTACAAAACTCTATATTTTCTGTACTATCCTTACCTTTTATTAGTATAAGATTCTTTTCTATGTTCAAAACTCAATCTCCTTTGTAAAACTTTATGAAGCATTTTTCGTTTCACAGTTTATAACTATTATAACATATTCTTCAAAATAAATTATATATCATGTATATCTAAAATATCAAAAATCATAGCCTCTTCTTTATGGATAAATAGTTCTATTTTATACTCTGATTGCTTTGAAATTGAATATATTTCTTTTATAAGGGCAAATTAACTAGATATAATTAAATTTCTTTTATATTAATACAAAAGTTAATTTTAAAAGTTTAAAGAGGTGTCCTATGATATCAGAAAATAAGTTATCAGACAAAAGATTAACTAAAGCTTATAATAATGCAAAAATTGAATACTTTGATAATAATTCTAGATATATATTTTTCAGTGACTGTCACAGAGGGAATTGTACACCATCTGATGAATTTGCCAAAAATCAGAATATCTTTTTATTCGCATTAGAATACTATTTTAACAATGGATATACTTATGTGGAACTTGGAGATGGAGATGAACTTTGGCAAAACTCTAATTTTAAAGAAATCAGACTAGCACATGATGAGGTATATACCCTATTTCAAAAATTCTACGATTATAATAGATTAATTATGTTATATGGAAATCACAATATATACTTAAAGTATAGGAATTTTGTAGAAGAAAATTATTATGAATACTACGATGATTATAATCAGGAAACCATAAAATTATTTCCTAACATTAACATACATGAAGCAGTAATATTTAAGCACAAATATACAGGTCAGGAAATACTAGCTGTTCATGGTCATCAAGGTGACTTAATGAATGACAAATTCTGGCGTTTTACTCTGCTTTCAGTAAGATATTTTTGGAGATATCTTCACTCAATAGGATTCACAAATCCCTCAAGCCCCGTAAAAAATGCTGAAAAAATTCATAAAATTGAACGTTTTTATAGCAATTGGATTGAAAAAAACAAAATTATGATTATCTGCGGACATACCCATAGACCACACTTTCCTAAAATTAACGAATTACCCTACTTTAATGACGGATCCTGCGTAAGAGCAAATGGAATACAAGGTATTGAAATAGCAGATGGAAAAATAATATTAGTTGAATGGAGAATTAGTTATAACCCTCCAGGTGATCTCCATATAAAAAGAAAAATATTAAGAGGCCCAGAACCAATCGAAACATTCGATTTAAGAAAAAGAACTGATGCTTAATTAATCTTCTAATGGTAAATTGGCATTTGTCATATCTCATGCTAATATTAATGTCAAGATTATTTTGAACAATTGTGCCAATATTTTTATGTACAATTGTTCAGTTGTTTTTATCTGCCATTTTGGATAGTGCAGTAGCCGTTCTATAAGAGTTTCCTAGAATATTAACAATAGTAGAATGATGGACAAGTCTATCTAAAATAGCGCTAGCTAACATATTATCCACAAATATTTGATTCCAGTCGGACAAATTTATATTACTAGTACTATTGTACTTTTCTTTTCATAACGCCTATCTATAAGCTGAAAAAACATTTTTGCTTCTTGCTCACCAATAGATAAATAGCCAATTTCATCAATTATAAGAAGTTTATATTTGCTAAAATGCTTTATCCTATCGTCAAGTTTATTCTCTAAATAAGCCTTTTTTAATTGTTCTATTAAATCTTGGCATTTTATAAAATAAGTACTTACTCTTTTCTTTGCAGCAGCAATTCCAATTGAGGTCGCAAGGTGGGTTTTACCCACGCCGCTATTCCCTATTAAAATAATACTGCTATTATTTTCTAAAAACCTCAAACTTTCAAAGTCTAAAAATTGCTGCTTATTTATTTTAGGCTGAAAATCAAAGTCAAAATCTTTTAATTCTTTCAGGTGCGGAAAGCCAGCTACTTTAACCATAGCATGTGCCGCATTAAAATTTTTAACTTCAACTTCTTTACTAGTTAATTCGCATAAAGCATCTACAATACTTGTTTTATGATTATTTATTTTATTAATATAATCATCTATCTGAAGGCTCATTTGTGTTAATTTAAGCTCACGTAAGTTCTCCTATAATTGTTGATAACTGTTCATTAAATTTTTTCATCTCCTCTAAATGTTTAGCTGCATAATTCTTAACGTCTTCTTGATCTGAATTCTTAAAGGTTAATCCCATCATTGCTAAATGATGACCATCATGATAATTTATTTTTTCGTTAGAAACTGTATGTAAAGTTATCATTTTGGGGTCATAATAAACATATAGGTTATTATCAATAACCTTAACAACAATACTTTTACCAATAAAATCAATAGGGACAGAATATAAATTGCCCTTATAGCGAAATAGTGAATTGGAATTGACTTTCGCATTTATTGTTGTATTTTTGTAGTAAGAACATATTTTATCATTGGGTAGTGGTAAAATATGTTCTTTCTCTTTTTTAAATACTAAAATTGGTGGTATTCCGGTAGCCTGGCATATCCTTGAATTAGCTTCATTTGTTATCTGTTGCATTTTGTTATGCAACTGTTCTTCATTATCAAGTAGACCATTATAACTCATTATTTCATCTATAATTCTCATGGGGTTTTCAACCTTTGCCTTAGTGTTTGGCCTTGCTCTAACGCAAGGGACGATCTTAAATCCAAAGTCATCAGCAAACTGCTGAAATTTAGGATTGACTTTCCCGGCAGAAAGTTCAGTTCTAGCTTTATCCATCATCGTAGATGCATTATCTATAAGTATCTCTTGAGGAACCCCTTCTAATTCTTCTAATGCATTAGCTAAAAAATCAAATAAATATGCTTGTGATTTAGTTGGACAAACTGCCCAATATTTAAATCTAGAAGCTGATAATATTAAGCTGCCGACATTGAAAATAAATTCTTCCCCATTTCTGAAAGAAAACTTTAAGTCTTCTTTCCAATCAAACTGTGCTTGCTTTCCAAATGGCGTTTCTGATTTTACAGCATCTCTTTTTTTCTTTGGTTTAAAGTACTCTGCAAAATTTTCATGTTTTAAAATATAGTAATTGAAATCGCTCCTTGAGCAATTTAACCCCTTTTCTCTACCCAAATATCTGTAAAGATGAGATTTATAATAAAAG
>NZ_LBMX01000071.1:0-29283 GCF_001010885.1 Clostridium sp. C8
TATTAAATATCTTTTTTTATTAACACTTTGTTTTTTAATCTATTTTTTAAATTCAATAATTTTATATATAAAAATTTATAATTTTAAACATTTATTTTTTGACAATATAATTATTTTAAATACTATATTATATAATTTATATTTAACTCTTACTTAAATAAAAAAGCTCATTAGAGTTTTACTAATAAGCTTTTTCTTTTCTATAAATTTTTATAACTATTTCATATTTTTAAAATTTGTCCATATGCTCCATTCGATATCACTTCATCTTCCATAGCAATATTTCCATTTACTATAACATGTTTTATTCCTATAGGTTTTCTTGTTTTATTATTATAATCTTCATATCCTGTTATTTCATTAAAATCAAATATAGTTATATCCGCTCTTTTTCCTTCTTTAATTTCACCTATATCTTTTAATCCTAATGTTTTCGCTGGAAGAAGTGTTGATTTATATATAGCTTCTTCAAGAGATATAGCTTTCTTTTCTCTAACAAACTTTCCTATAAACAATGGATAATTTCCATAAAGCCTTGGATGAGGTTCTCCTGCTGGGATGCTATCGGAACCTACCATTTGAAATGGATGCTTTATTAATTTTATTGTATCTTCCTCCGAAAAAATATTTAGTGTCACAATTCCAACCCCTGTTTCTTCTGATATAAGAAGTTTAGCTACAAAATCAATAGGATGAATATTTCTTTCTATGGATATTTCTCCAACAGTTCTCCCTATATATTTTAAGTTTTCCTCTTTATTTAAAGATGTTATTAAAATCCCATTCCATCCTGAAATTGCACTATAATTATCCCAACCAACATAATTTGCATTTAAATCCAAAAGCTCCTTTTTTAAAGTGTTTAATATTTCTTTATCTTTTAACTTTTCTAATAATATTTTAGTGCCTTTATTAGTTATCCATGGGGGTAGAAGTTGAGTCATCAAAGTACTCCCTGAAAGATAAAGATGTTCATCAAATGTAATACTTATCCCACTTTCAACAGCCTCATCTACTATATTTATTAATCTTTCAGCCTTACATCCCAACTCATTAGAATCATACGACCTCATATGTGAAATATGAATTTTTACTTTTGATACTCTTGCTACTTCTATTACCTCATTTATTGAATCTATTATATTTCTATCATGATTTCTTACATGTACCATTACTATTCCATTATAGTTTTTAATTACTTTACATAATTTTATCAATTCATCTTGTGTACTAAATATTCCAGGAATATATTGAAGTCCAAGAGACATTCCTAATGCACCTTGTTTCATAGCATTATCTACTATCTCACACATTTTATTAATTTCATCATTTGTTGCTTTTCTCGCCTCAAATTCCATAACACTTGCTCTTACAGCTCCATGAGAAATAAGCACAGAATAATTATTTTTTAATCCCTTTTCCTTTATTTTATTAAAATAATCATTAACTTCTCTAAAGTCAAATTTTATATTAGGGTTTCCAACAACTCCCTTAATGTAATTTTTCCACGTTTTACTTTCCTCTTCTATACAAGGTATAACTCCTAATCCACACTGTCCAACTAATTCTGTTGTAACACCTTGTCTAAGTTTTAGATTTTGTATTTCTTCGTCCATAAATGGTACAAGATCATTATGACTATGCACATCTATAAACCCAGGTGAAATTACTAAGCCACTTGCATTTATAACTTTTTTACAATCTTTATCTATATTTTCTTTTATTGCTACTATTTTGCCGTTTTTAATCCCTATATCCATTTTATAGGCTGAATTTCCTGTACCATCAACTATTAATCCATATTTAACTAGAATATCTAACATTTATCTCACTCCTCAATACAATTTACTAGTATTTTTATATAAAACCTACCTTTCTCATTATATTCCTTTATTTTAAACTATTCAGTTTTAATCTACTTATTTTTTGTTATTTATTGTTATAAATTTAAAATAATTAATTTTTCCTCACTTTTATTATACTTTTCGATTATTTAATTTCCTTATTTATCAAGGTGTTAAAATTCAATTTTTGATAAATACTATTTAATGATAAATTCAAGTAGGAGGAAATTTCATGGCTAATATAACCGGTGTAGTCAAGTGGTTCGATAATGAACGTGGATATGGATTTATATCTTGTGAACAAGGGAATGATGTATTTGTACATCATTCACAAATTAAAGAAAATGGCCCTGGTAAGGATTTACACGAAGGTGAAAACGTTACTTTCGATATTCAAGAAAATGAAAAAGGTCCTATGGCTGTAAATGTTCATAAGCTATAATTAAAAAAGCATCTCCTTAAAGAGATGCTTTTTTAATTATAAAAATAACTATACGTTTTTTATATTTTATATTTAAATATTATTTTGTAGGCATAGTGGAAGCTCTAAATTATTAGCCTCTAGTAACTCTTTATCTTTAAGAATTGATTTCGTATCTCCATCCCTAACTATTCTTCCTTCACATATAAGAATTGTTCGAGTGCACGTATCTAAAATCATATCCAAATCATGAGATGCAATAATTTTAAGATGTTCGAATTCATTAAGTATATTAATTAAGTTCCTTCTATTCCTAGGATCTAATGCAATTGTAGGCTCGTCCATTAAAATAATATCTGGGTTCATAGCAAATATTGTAGCTATTGATACAAGTTTTTTTTCCCCACCAGACATTTTATATATCTGTTTATCTCTCAAATTTTCTATATGAACTTTTTTTAATGCATAATTCACTCGCATTTCAACTTCCTTTTCCGAAAGACCATAATTCCGTGGTGCAAATGCTATCTCTTCATAAACATTAGGCATAAAAAGTTGATTGTCTGAATCTTGAAATACATATCCTATTCTTTCACGAATTCTACTTAAAGTGCTTTTTTGTATAGGTATATCTTCTATTTTTATGCTACCTTCATAATTTAAATTTAATCCAACTAATAACTTTAAAATTGTAGACTTTCCTACTCCATTAGCTCCAATAATACCAATGGATTCATTCTCCTTTGCAGTAAATGTAATATTCTTTAGTATTGGATATGATTTTTCATAAGAAAAAGATAAATTTTCTACATCTACATGAATATGACTCATATTTTCCTCCTAAAAAAGTATATTTCCCATTATTTCAGATATATTAACAAATCTTATGGTAATAAATATAGTTAGCCAAGTAATAAAGTAGACATAATCTTTTGAATTACACTTAATATTATGCGCGTATGAAAACTCACCTGTGTACCCTCTTAAGCACATGCTTTCGTATATATTTTCTGCTTTATCCATACTCCTAAGCAATAGTTGACCCATAAGAGAACCCCATACTTTATAATGTATTCCTTTTTGATTTGGAGCTCTCAAACTATATGCTTCACTAATTTGATTCGCTTCCTTAAGCAATACTGTTAAATACCTATAGATAAGTAGAACTTGAGTTATAAAAATTTTAGGTATATATATACACTCCATTGCATAGCATATTTTTTCAATATTTGTTGTAACTATAAGAATATAAGATGCTAAAACCGCTAAAATTCCCTTCATCATTAAAGTACTCATGGAAATAATTCCTCCTGAAATAGAAATTCCATTTATACTAAATAATATTTCTTTATCAAAAAGTGGATTAAACAAACCCATAAAACACACTAACGGAAGTACTAACCTCATTTTTTTTATACTATCTTTAAAAGAAATACCAGAAATTATAAAAATAACTATTGGATATATAAACATACCTATAACTCCTGTTATATTATATTTATGGAATGATACAACTAATAAAATATATATAATAGTTAAGATAACCTTAATCAGTGGATGAATTTTATTCATCCACTTATCTTCATTTGATAAAGCATCTATATTATTAATTTCATAAATTGTATTATTCAACTTACTCATTTTATAATTTGCCTTCTGAAAAATTTAAAGGTATAGCATCCACCAATACACAATACCGAAACTACAAGTCCTCCAATAACTCCTGATATAGAAGTTCCTATTGATGAATCAGAATTTTTAAGTGAGTAATCTGGCAAGATTGCAGTAGCTTCTTGTAACTTTTGCATATTATCATATATTTCCCCATTTGCCTCCATATCTGTAGATCCAGTAACTTTCTCAATAGACCATTCTAGCCCATCAGGATATTCAGATGCCATAAGTGAAATACCTCCAGCTACTAACAAAGTAAATAATGATATAATTATCAACACTTTCTTAAACGGTATTAATCCTACAGTCTTTTTAACATCTTCATTTATCCCCCAAAGCAATTCTGGCCTTGCTTCATATATAAAACAAAGTACTGCAGCTGTAATAAGTCCTTCTATTAATCCAATTGCTAAATGTATTGGCTGTATAACTGCAACAAAAGTAGAAAATGGCAACTCTGTAATTCCAGAGAGTAAGGTTTCTATAACTACAGAAAATGCTCCCATTTGTAATGTTAAAACACATCCTGTTATAGATGCTATAATAATTTTTTTCTTAGATGCACCTTTTCTCATTATAGGTTTCCATATAAGCATTGCACCAATAAAACATCCATAAAAAGCTATATTCCATATATTGCTTCCTAAAGCTAATATTCCTCCATCTGCAAACATTAAACATTGTATTAACAACACTCCACCCAGTGTCAAGAATCCTGCAAAAGGCCCTAATAATGCAGATAATAAAATTCCTCCACATATATGTCCTGATGAGCCTGTCCCCGGAATAGTAAAATTAATCATTTGAGCTGCAAATACAAATGCGCCCATAACTCCCATTACTGGAATTTTCTTAGTTTCATTTTCCATTCTCACTTTTTTTATTGAATATCCAGTTGCTAAAGCAGAACACGAATACATTACTCCAGCAACTGTAGGTGCAACTAGTGCATCAGCCATGTGCATTTTTAAAGTTCCTCCCTTTTATTTAAAATAATTTATTGTGTTTACTTATATTTAATAAGGAGCTGTTGTAAATCAGCTCCTATTCTAGTTTTGTAATTAATTTTGATTTTTATATTTTAAATTATATATCCTGCAACATACCTTTTTTTATTGCTACATAGATAATTCTCTTACTTCATTATATTTATTTAAATCAGTATAAAGTTCGCCCTTATATGGATTACGCTTTGTCTTCATTACTTTATAAATCATATATATAGCAACTGCAATATTAGCGAGAAGTGCTAACAAACTGAAAATAAATAAAGGTGTTTCATTATAGGTTGATGACACTACAAATTTGCCTTCATCAATAAATGCTGGGAAGGTTTGTGCAAACATACACCATAATGCTAATGTATGTGCACGATGTTGAAGCCATGCACCTTTCCCAACAGTAAAAGCACATATTGTTGGAGCAAGTAGCAATGCAAAACCGCAATACCATGAATGTCCTGGAAGACAATTATAAGTGTATGCAAAATTCCATAAATCATAAGCTATAATCCAGAACCATAACATATCAGGCCATATCATGTCATTGCTTCTATCTTTATTAGTCCTTTTACGAATACATATTCCAAACCAACCAGTAATAGTTATTATATTTAAAATACCTGCAATAGCATTCATATAATTCCATGAACCGCCTAACACATACATTGCATCGTCTGCAAGAATTCCGCCGCCTGCATATTGAAGTCCTACTTGGATATCACGTGCTACAGCCTCACAAATATTGATTGCAAGAATCAAAGGTGGAAAGCAAAGTGCTATTTTATTATCTGCTAGCCTCCATTCCCTTCCTGTTTTTTTATTTTTACCTTTTAAATGCCTTATACACCAAAATCCAATACATCCTGCCGTTGCTGAATATACCTTTGCTAAATGAAACCAATCAGTATAAGTTTTCTCTTTCAATACTGTAAACCATAAAACAGATAGTATCATTGGTAATATTACAAAAGCTATAAATCCACAAACTTTTGAACGCCTTGTTACTTCATTAAGTAAAAATAAAATTATGAATATAGCAATCCAAACTAACCATACAGATAAATCAGAAGCTCCCGCTTCATAGTTAAAACTAAACATTATTATTCCCCCAGTTATAATTTTTTTATATTAATAACAAACAATCTCTTTTATATAAAATTCTTTACCACCTAACAGTTCCCAATCCTTAGTTTCACACTTTGGGCATATTCCATTATTTGAAACTAAATTAAATACTTTATTACATTCCTTACACAAAGCATTAGCGGGCAATATTTCTATCTCTAATTCCGATCCTTGCAATATTGTTCCTTTAATTGTTGCTGGGTAAAGATTTTTCATATATCTTGGAATCATTGAAGAGAGTTCTCCAATTTGTAAAACTAAAGTTTCAACTTTTTTTACATCATTTTGTTTTGCAAAATTCTCTACAGTTTTAATAATTTCAAATAGAACCCCTATCTCATGCATATGAACTCTCCTAATATCACTAATTCATTTTAAATATATTTTTAGCCTTTTTAATTGCAATTCTACCTTTACGCTTAAGAATTTGCTTAATAACTACTGGCTTTAAGTCCTCATAAGCTACCCCTTCTCCGTCATATTTTCTAACAAGTGAAATTGCATCAAACTTACATTTTGTTGTGCAAGCCCCACATCCTACACATAAAAATTCGTCTACAACCGTTGCACCGCAGCTAAGGCAACGTTCAGTTTCCTTCTTTATTTGTTCTTCAGTAAATGTACCACGTAAATCCTTAAATGTTTCCTTTGATTTTTCTGCATCCACGTGATTAGCTTTTTGCCTAGGTAGACGATCATATCCTTCTAGTTCAATATTTTCTTTATCTATAGAATGATATTCTTTTCTATCTCGTCCTATAACTAAACTTTGTCCTGGATGAACATAACGATGTATTGAAATTGCCCCTTCTTTACCTGCTGCAATAGCATCAATTGCAAATCTTGGACCTGTAAATGCATCTCCACCTGCAAAAACATCCTTTTCTCCTGTTTGATAAGTAAATGAATCTCCCTTTATTGTATTATTTCTATTTAACTCTATATTACTGTTATTAAGTAAATTTCCCCAAAAAATTGATTGACCAACTGAAAGTAATATAGTATCTGCTTTTATAATCATTGTATTGTCTTCATCATATTTAGGATTGAATCTATTATTTTCATCAAATACAGAAATGCATTTCTTAAATTCTATTCCAGTAACATGTCCATTTTTCGAAATAATTCTTTTTGGCCCCCATGAATTGTTAATAGTAATTCCTTCTGATAAAGTTTCTTCTATTTCTTCATCAAGAGCTGGCATTTCTTCTAGACTTTCAAGACAAAATATATTAACGCTTTCTCCTCCAACTCTAGCGGCTGTTCGGGCAACATCTATGGCAACATTACCGCCACCTATGACAACTACATTCCCTTTAAGATTAACATCCTTTCCTAAATTTACACTACGTAAGAAATCCACTCCTGTAATTACCCCTTCTGACTCTTCACCCTCTATACCTATTTTTCTTCCTGCTTGAGCTCCAATTGCAAGATAAAATGCTTCATATCCATCAGCCCTTAACTCATTTAAAGTTATATCCTTACCAACTTCAACTCCACTCTTAAATTCAACTCCTAACTCTCTTAAAACATCTATTTCTGCATTTACTACATTCTTTTCTAGTCTAAAAGATGGAATCCCAAGAGTTAACATACCGCCAAGCACCTTTTGCTTTTCGAATACAGTTACCTTATAACCTTCAGTTGCTAAATAAAATGCACATGAAAGGCCTGCTGGACCTGCTCCTACAACTGCAATTTTCTTATTATAATCATGCTTTATCTTTGGCACATATCTATTTTCTGTATTCAAATCTTGATCTGCAATAAACTTCTTAATTTCATCTATAGCAATAGGATCATCTATATCTCCTCTAGTACATGCAGATTCGCACTTTCTTGGACAAATACGTCCACATACTGCTGGAAATGGATTTTCATGTTTAATTAATTCAAGTGCTTCTTTATATTTTCCTTGAGAAGCTAATTTTATATACCCTTGAATGGCAATATGAGCTGGACATTCTGTTTTACAGGGACTAGTACCACTATCTACAACATTTTTTCTATTAACTCTATAATTAGGATTCCATTTTTCTGGTCCCCATTCTGTATCACGTGGAGTTTCAACTTTTTCTACTTCTATAGGCTTTACTGAACATAGCTTTTGCCCTAGCTTAAGAGCATTAACAGGACAGTTTACAACACATTCTCCACAGGCAACACATTTTTCTTTATCAACCTGAGAAACATAATTTGAACGCACCATATCTACATTTTTGAACATTTCAGCTGTTCTTAAAGATAAACATGAACATCCACAACAATTACAAATTGCATGAGTTTTTCCTGAACCATCTAGATTAGGTATTTGATGCATTAACCCATTTTCTTCTGCTCTTTTAATTATCTCAAAGGCTTCTTCTCTTGTAATTTGGCGACCTCTTCCTGTACGAATATAATATTCAGCGGCATGTCCCATTTGAATGCACATATCTTCAGCTAAATGACCACATCCCTCTCCCATAACTTTTCTAGCTGTACGGCAAGAACAGTCTGAAACTGTAAAGATATCATTTTCATTAAGGTATTTAGAGACCTCTTCATAAGACGCTTTTCTGGTTTCACCATCAATAGCTTGTTCTATTGGGATAACACGCATTAATCCTACTCCTACAGGAAATGCCCCTGTAGTTTTTGGTCCTCTTACTCTTCCATAAGCTTCAAAAGCTTCTGCAATTTGAGGATATTTGTTAACGTTTTCTATATTGTTGACCATCATCTCCATGATCCCAGGAACCCAAGTATCAAACCAATAATTATCAACACCATCAATCTTATTTACAAAGCATACGCCTGCAACTGCTAAATCCCATAATAGTTTTTCTGTTTCTTCTATTGATTTCCCACATAATGGAGCAAGTTCTTCTGCTGTACTTTTTTTTCTTATTTTCATACAAAGAGCTACTTCTGCCATTTCTTCCGTAACAACCGGTTCTAATATTCTATATTCTGGATCTTCAGCTTTTATCTCATTTTTCGATCCTCGTTTTTTCTTACTAATATGATTAGCAAGATCCAACACCTTTTCCTTTACCATAATATTTCCCCCTAAATTTAGTGTTAAATTATGAAAATTAAGTTAAATAAACTTCACTAATTTTTTCATATAAAACTTTGCACTATCAATTTTTGCATTAATACTGATTCCAATCCCTTACTTCTCTACGAATCCAGTCTGCAAATTTCTCGATACCTTCTCCTGTTCTTGCAGATATTGTAATTATCTCGGCCTTTGGATTCAATTTCTTAACACGTTCCTTGCAAGCCTCTAAATCAAAATCAAAATACTCTAAAACATCAATTTTATTAATTAATAAAACGTCTACAATTGAGAACATTAATGGATATTTTAATGGCTTATCATCTCCTTCCGGAACACTTAAAATCATTGCATTTTTTGATGCTCCTGTATCAAACTCTGCTGGACACACTAAATTACCTACATTTTCTAATATTGCGAAATCAATCTCTTCTGTTCCAAGTGCTTGTAATCCTTGTTTTGTCATATCTGCATCAAGATGACACATCCCCCCAGTATGTAATTGAATTACTTTCACACCAGTTTTAGAAATAGTATGTGCATCTACATCAGAATCAATATCAGCTTCCATAACTCCAATATTCATTTCTTCTTTTAAAAGATCTATTATTTTGGTAAGTGTTGTAGTCTTCCCAGAACCCGGAGAAGACATTAAGTTTAATAAAAACGTTTTCTCCTTTTTTAATTCTTCCCTAAGTAAACTTGCTTGGTGGTCATTGTCTTTGAAAACACTTTGCTTAATTTCAAGAACCCTAAAATCATTCATATATTATCCCCCATATCTATAAAATTTTAGACTATAGTTTTAGTAAAATTAAGAATTTTCAGATATTAATAAATATTTTTACCCCTATATTTATAATGTTTTAAATATTTATTTATTGTACTGTTTTACTTAAATAAGTATATTAACTTTTAATATACTATTAGTTTTAATTATGTATATTATTAATTGAACCATATATTCTTTTATATTGATATTTTAAAAATCGCTTTTATCTGGTCATACCAGAATACCAAATTATATTTTGATAAAATATTAACATATTTAATTATTCAAGTCAATATTTTCCTATCTATCAATACTTATTTTATGCCACTCTTTGATATATATACCTTATATATTATTGATTTATGTTTAATTTTGGAATATAATAATTATTGGTACGTGGTTATACCAATATCAGAATAAAGAGGTGAAAATATTATATGGAATTTACAAAATTAACTTCGCCATCATTAAAAGAATTATTTATACGCGAATTAGAGAAGATGATTTTATCAGGAAAACTTCCTATTGGTGAAAAGCTTCCTCCCGAAAGAGAACTTGCTAAATCTATGCAAGTTAGTAGAGCTGTAGTTAATTCTGGTATTTCTGAATTAGCAAGAAAAGGTTTTTTAAATATTAAGCCAAGAATAGGTACATTTGTAGCTGATTATCGTAGAAATGGAACTATGGATACTTTAATTTCCATCATGAATTATAATGGAGGTATATTAAGAAAATCAGAGATACGCTCAATTATAGAAATTCGTATTGCATTTGATTCCCTAGCTGTAGAATTATGTATTCCAACAATTACCGATGAGGAAATTAATAATTTAAAAAATTATGTTAATCAAATAGAGGAAACAAATTCACCTGAAGAAGCTTCTGAATTAGCTTTTGAATTTCATCATGAATTAGCTTTTCTTTCTGGAAACACCTTGATGCCCATGATTTTTTCCTCATTTAAAACTCCTATATTATCCTTATGGGAACGCTTTTGCAGATTACATGGCTTAGAAACATTACGTAAAAATACAACTACCTTATTTAAATATATTGAACAAAGAGATAGTGCCAAAGCTATAGAATGGTTAAAAACTTCTCTTAATGACATTATAGATGGCAGTACTCAAATTTACTATTAACTAAGTATTATATGATATATACATATGTTAAGTCTAAAAAAGAATGGCTCTTATTTAATACAAAAGCCATTCTTTCCAAAATATTTTTACTAATACTTATAAACTTTTAATAAATTTTTAATTCTACGAATAAGCTCATCTCTGACATATTGTGGTTCTAGGCATTCACATTCACCCCCAAAACTAAGCAAAAGATTATAACCGAACTCATCTTCTATAAACGGAAATTTAACTAATAGTTTATTATCTTTATACGGCTGAATATTCTCTTCTCCACAGTGCTCCACCATTCTTTCCCTAAGAGATTCATTAATCACAAGTTTAATTGTAATTATTTTTTTCTCTATATAATTCCAGGGCCCTAATGACTTTTCCTCAAACTCCCTAGGCTCAAATGTATCTTGAAGAACTTCAAGATCTGATATACGTGATAATTTAAAAGTTCTAAAGTCTTCTCTAGATAAGCAGTATCCTTGTATATACCAATTTGATTCTTTAAGTATTAATCTATAAGATTCAATTTTTCTACTACTCTTTTTCCCATATCTATCATAATATTTAAATAATAAAATTTTCTTTTCATTAAGGGCTTTTTTAATTCTTTCAAGATTTGGCTGTAAATACTTATTTCCAATCCACGGAGTAAGATCAACAGATATTTGATTTGATTTTAATTCAATGTCTTTGATATGTTCATCTGGAACCAGTCCTTTTAATTTAGCAAGAGTATTAATGATTTCATCATTAGTCATCGTTGATGAAATACTTCCAAGTCCCATTAAAATTGTTACAATATCTGAAGTTGTAAAAAGTTTCTTGTCAATTTTGTATTCTTCCATAATTCCAATACCACCATTAACGCCTGGATAAGTAATAATAGGAATGCCTGATAAGTTTATTGTTTCTATATCCCTATAGATAGTTCTAGGGCTTACTTCAAACATTTCAGCTAACTTAGCTGCACTAATTTTTTTACGTTCAAGTAATATCATAATAATGGAGATTAATCTATCAATTTTCAAATTCATCAATCCTTTAGTTAAATTTATTTTATAATATAACCATGACATACTGTTGTCAAGGTTACATGATAGAATAAAACTGTATTAAGAAGTAAATCTTAAGATTACTTTGAATCAAATTTAAAAAGAGGAGAATGTAAATGGATTTTTCAAAAGAATTTAATAGAATAATGGAAGATACAAATAATATTGCTTTAGCAACTGCAATAAATAATACACCAAATGTTAGAATAGTAAATTTTTATTATAATCCTGAAAATAAAGGTATGGTATATTTTGCATCCTTTAGAGGACTTCCTAAAACAATAGAATTTTCACAAAATAATAAAGTAGCATTTACAACAGTACCAAAAACTCCTGATGAAAACAGTGAGCATGTTAGAGTTGCCACTGCTACAATTCATAAGAGTTCCTTATCCATATATGACTTAAAAGAAGAGTTTATAAAAAAATTACCAAGCTATGAAATGATAATTAATCAAGCTGGTGATATGTTAGATGTTTATGAAATTCACTTTAAAGAAGCTAATGTAATTTTAGAAGTTAGACAAAGTGGTAAGATAAATTTATAAAAATATTTTTAAAATTAAAATGATCCATATTAATCTTTATAATATGGATCATTTTATAATTTCAATCTTTATATAGCTCTTTTATTCTTCCACTACTTCAAAGTCATCCTTACCTACACCACAAATAGGACAAACCCAATCATCTGGAATATCTTCAAATGCAGTTCCTGGTGCTATGCCGCCATCAGGATCTCCTTCTGCTGGATCATAAATGTAGCCACATGGAATACATATATATTTTTTCATAAACTTATCCTCCTCTTTATAATTTTTATTTATCTAAAGCTAATGCTTTGATACAAACAAATATTAATTCTCTCATAAAGTTTTTCTCTTTTATAGTATGCTTATAATTATATATTATTATTTTTCAAATTTTTAGATTAATATGTATTACTTACTAATTTATTAATACATATTATATCATATATTTATTACACTTCTCTATACTTTCATTACCATAAAAAATTAAATCTAATCTTTGCATTGACTTGCACAAAAAAATATATAATAAAGTTCATTATTTCTTACTAAAACAGTTTTTAATAAATTTTACTAGATCATTACCATACCATATATTTTTATATCTCAATATTTATTTGACTACACAAATAACATATGTTACTATTAACCTATGTTATTTGTAAAAGAGGTGTTATCATGTCAATTAAACTTGCAATACTAGGTATATTGAGCTGGAAGCCATCAACAGGATATGAGTTAAAAAAGATTTTTGAAGAATCTTCTTTCTTATACTGGTCTGGTAATAATAATCAAATTTATAAATCTCTTATTAAGATGGAAGATGAATATCTTGTTACTAGTGAAATAATACATCAAGATAATTCTCCTTCAAAAAAAATATATACTATAACTAAAGAAGGTCTTAAAGAATTAAAAGAATGGATTTCATCATCACCAGAAGCTCCTGAGATTAAAAAGACATTTTTAGTTCAACTTGCATGGGCAGACATATTAAGTGATCAAGAATTAAATGATCTTTTCTTAAAATATGAAAATGAATTGAAAGTGCAGCTAATTATGCAGGTTGAGAAAAACAAACGTGCTCTTTATTCACCTAATAGAAGTACTAGAGAAAATTTACTATGGGAAATGATATCAGAAAATATTATTTCAACTTATAATAATGAATTAAATTGGATTAGTGAAACTCGTCAAAAACTATTTAAAAATAATATCATAAAGGAGGAAGAAAAAATGAACTATAAAATTAGAGAAATAAATGATAAAAAATATATAGAATTGATTTCTGCTACTACACCTTTAAGTACGGAAAATGATGCTCTTGATTTATTGAGCTTATGTTGGGAGCATGAAGTATATGCACTTATGATTCATTATGAAGCCTTATCAGAAGATTTCTTTAACCTAAAAACTAAGGTGGCTGGTAATATGCTTCAAAAATTTATAAACTATAATTTAAAGTCTGTTGCTGTTATACCTAATGATATAATTCAAAAAGGTAGATTTAGAGAAATGGCCTTAGAAGTAAATAAAGGCAATCATTTTAGAATGTATGGAAATAAAGAAGATGCTGAAAAATGGCTTTTGAAATAATTAAGCAGTAGATAGATTTGATATTACACAAATCTATCTACTGTCTTATTTTAGTTAAATATATTAACTTCTAAAATTAGCTTTTTTTCTTTTCATAAAAATAGTGCCTCCACAAAGTACACAAATAGAAAGTATTACTACAGGTAATATTAGCCCACTAGATTTCTCCTTATCTTCATTAATTGATGTTGTAGCATAAATTTCAGCTTCATAAGAAACTTCTTGACCATCCATTATTGTTACCTGTTGCCCTTCTACAACTTTAACCATGTCTCTACCTAAAATACTATATAGATATTCAGTATTTTCTTCATTATAAGGAATAATTCCTACCTCAACATAATCTTTAAAAGGTGCTGTATGGGTAACCTCAAATCCCTTTTCAGAAATTTTATCTTTATATTGATTAAATACATATTGATTAATCTCTATCTGTTTGTTTAGTATACCTTCATCAATTTCTTCCTCTAAAACTACCGTGCTTGAAACAGAATTATCTGGTGAATCTATAGCTGTACCTACTGTAACAACCTGTTTACCTTCAATAATTTTAACTACATCATTACCAAAAGCATTATATAAATATTCTGCATTTTCTTCACTATAAGGCATTATTCCAATTTCAATAAAATTTCCAACAACGCCAGTATTTATAACTTTAAACCCCTTATCAGAGATTTCATTAGCATGTTCTTCAAATACAAACTTATCAATTTGTTTTTGTTTCTCAAGCAAGTTATTTGCAACAGCTGATTGTGGTTCTCGTGCCTCAGTTTGCTGACCTTCATTTGTATAAGCTAAAGCTACAGTTGATGAGAATATTGATATACATATTCCAATAACTAAAATCTTTATAAATTTTAATTTCTTCATAAACTTTGCCTCCAATCTATTTTATCATTTCATTGACCTTGCAATCTTAATAGCATCCTCTTGTGTTATTAATCCTGTAATGGAGTAATGAATCCCATCTCTGGACCAATATAACTCTGTATTTGTGGTATTTTCATACTTATTACTTATTAATATATCTTCCTTTAATAATCCTATTGTTCCGTTGATATCAACTTTCTCATAATTAACAAGTTCATTTTCAATTTGAATCTTTTCTTGTATAATCAAAAAAGACTTACTTTCTAAAAAATAATTAATAATAATTTTGGATGCATTTCCTTCTTCAAGGCCTGATGCAGTAATTTCTTCGATATCATAATCTTCTGGAATATAAGTAGGCACAAGAAAAGCATTTCCAAAGTTTCTTTTTGCGTCATCAAAAGTATCTATAGCCCAGGATTTTTCCTCAGCATTTAATATATTTATGTTGGAATCTTCTGGCGCTGATTCAGTTTCACCAACGCTACTGATAATATTAGTATCAGAATATTCAGTTTGGATCTTGGGATTTTTTAGTGGTAAAATATGAGCTATATTTACTATTCCAATAATTAAGAGAAAACAAGCAGCTGGTATCAGTACTTTACTGATTGGCATATTATTTTTCTTTAAACTTTTTTCTAATGTCTTTTTCTTAAGATCTTCATCAACTTTTATATCTTTCATGATATCATCTGCTATATTTTTAAAGTCCCTCATTTTATTCATCCCAATCACTCCTCCCTCCTAACTTCATTTTAAGTATTTCTCTTGCTCTGTGTAATCTGCTTCTTACAGTTCCTTCAGCCACGTTCAAAATCCTACTTATTTCAATCGTATTATAGTTATGGTAGTAGTAAAGTATGATAACTTCTTTAAATCGATATGATAGAGACATTACTTCTTCAAATAAGATTTTATTCTCTTCCTCTTTAATAATTTTATTGTCAATTCCAATAATTGTATTTTTCTCTTTTAATTTATCAGTAAGTAGCACCCTCTTTAGCCATGAACTACGTAACATATCTTTACATACATTAATTGTTATTCTAATAATCCATGTTTTTTCACTACTTTCACCCTTAAAACTTTCGAATTTATTGAAAACCCTAATAAACACTTCTTGGAAAGCATCCTCAGCATTCTGTAAATCTTTAAGATACATATATGATGTTCTCAACACATCATCACCATAATCATCCATTAATCTTTGAATTTCTTTTTCTATATCATGTCCTATAATCGATTTATTCTCCTTTGGTACCGAAAGGGAATCCATAAGTTACCTCCTTTCTTATGGTGCTTACATTTATTAGACGTATTAAATTATCCTTACGCTCCCAATTTATAATTTTTATTTTATATAATAACATTAATTTAAAAAAGATATTAGTAAATATTTATATATTTATTTAATCATAAGGTTTGCAGTCAATATTTTATTTTTCTTTATAACATGATTTTACTTATGTAAAAAATAATAGTACAACAGAATAAATATTATTCTATTGCACTATTATTATATAGATACTATTTTTTTAATAAACCTTTCAGCTTCACTTAAATCTTTATAATTTGGATGTCCTTGTGCAAACTTACTCATGAATTCAAAAATTTTATTATCACTAAAATCTTTGCTAATAAAACTTCCCTTACAAGCAAAGCTACCCTTACACTTTGCTCCCTTTAATTCTAAAAGCCTAATTAACTTTTTATTATAAAACTTTTTACCAACTCCACTTGTTGAGAATACAAAAGTACTTTTTCCTTTTAAGCTCAAACTTTCAACACAACTAAATAATTGTGAAGCCATTCTTTCTTTATAGACTCCAGAGCCAAACCCAATTAAATCATAATTATCAATTATAATATCTTTAGATTCTTTTAAATTTATTAATTCAGCATTTATTTCCATTGCAAATACTTTCGCAATTTTCTCAGTATGATTTTTGTACGCAGAACAATATATAATTACAGATTTCATAAATTATATTTCCTCCATCTAAATAAATTGTACTTTACATTATACCCTTAATTCTTTAATTATAGACTATATTAAATATCTAATTCACATCCTTAGATAGAAATTTTTTATATGTTGTATCTATAAGAATAGCACCAAGTGGAGCAGTAATTATAATAGATAAAACCGCTACAGTTAATACAATATTACCAGAAGGTAAATTCATAGCTAATGGTAATCCACCAATAGCCGCTTGCACTGTAGCTTTAGGCATATATGCAAAGGCTGTAAAAACTCTCTCTTTTTTATTGAGTTTAGTATTAATAAGGCAAATAAAAACTCCTATCATACGGAATAATAAGACTCCAAAAATAAGCAAAATTGATAGTATTCCCGCATTTAATGCATAACTAATGTTAACTATTGATCCTACAAGAACGAAAAGAAGTACCTCCGCCCCAACCCATAGCTTGGAGAATTTATTTGAAAGACGTTGTGAAATTTCATATTTCTTCTGGTGAAGAGTTGCCCCCAGTGCCATTACTGCAAGCAAACCTGAAAATCCAATTGCACCTGTCATCATATGCTCTAAGGTAATAAGTAAAAACGAAATAGAAAGAATAGTTATTACCTTTCCAGTATCTCTAATATGTACTTTAGAAAATAGCATAGATAAAAATAAGCCTGTTACCACTCCACCTAATAAACCTAAAATTATTGATGTAGGAATAGTTAGAAAATGCATCGCTGTAATAGTACCACCTTGTGCTAGCCCAGTAAAAGCTGTAAAAAGAACTATAACAAATACGTCATCTACAGAAGCTCCAGCCATTATCATTTGTGGAATACTCTTGCTCGTTCCATATTCACTTTCCATTAATTTAAGCATTTTTGGAACAATTACTGCAGGAGAAACTGCCGCTATAACTGTCCCCATTATGGCAGCATCCAATATAGTTATTCCCAGAAGCATAGGTGCCAGAATTAACATCCCTATTATTTCAAAACAAGCAGGTACAAAACACATTAAAATAGCTGGTCTCCCAACCTTTTTTAGGTCTTTAATATTAAGATTAAGTCCTGCTCTAGTCAGGATAATAACTAAAGCTATTTGCCTTAATTCTGTAGAAATATTCAAAATTGTAGGGTCAAGTAAATTCAATACATATGGACCAAGTAAAATACCAGTTGTTAGCATTCCAAGTAACTTTGGAAGTCTTAATGTCTCAAAAATTTTTCCTAGCACCATTCCACTTAGGAATAATAATGCAAGTGATAATAGCATATACATCTCTCCTATCTTTTTTAAGTAATAAAAAAAGCCAATGATTCTGCGATTTTAAATCACAGAAGTCATCAGCTTTACACGCGGTTTAGGTCTTAACCAAGGGAGAACTTCATTCCCATAAGATATAATACATTATTTAAGTGAATTTATCAATATATAAATACATTATATTTTTAATTTTCTTTGTATCTACACAATAAATCCTGCTGCTAAAGTAGCTAATACAATCAACGGTGCTGGGATCTTTTTGGTGAATAAAAGTACTATAGTAATCAGCATAACAATAATATTATCAATTCTAAATCCACTCTTCTGCATTAAAATTATTGCAGAAACAGTAATTAATCCACCTGCAACAGCAGTAATCCCCTTTAAGGATATTTTAATTCCTCTAATCTTCTTTAAGCTTTCCCATATAGGATATATAAAATAAATCAAAAGAAGTCCTGGTAGAAATATTCCAATGCCACCTGCAACAGCACCTAGAACTTGTGTTAGCACACTGCCCCCCCTAGCTGCCATTCCACCTGCATATGAACTGAAACTAAACATTGGTCCAGGTAACCCCTGCACAAGTCCGAATCCAGTTAAAAACTCTTGATTTGTCATATACTGATTTACTTCAACTAATTCACTATACATAAGTGGCACCACCACTTGTCCTCCTCCAATAACCAAGTAACCATATCGGTAAAAACTTTCAAATAAATGAATTATTTTGTTATCCCATATAAGAGTTAAAATAAAGCTTCCTATTGCAAAAGTTCCAAATAAAATCAAATATATCCAAGGAGGACTTATTTTTACACGATTCCATAGATTTTTCTCTTTTGAGGTAATAACGCTAACAACTCCACCTAAAATTAAAACTAATGGATATATCCAAGGTTCTCGAATAAAATAAGTAGTTACTCCTCCCATTATTAATAAAATTAAAGTAATCTTGTCTATTATCACTTTACTGCCTATTCGGTACGCAGCTATAATTATGAATCCTACTGCCATTGGTCCAATATATCGTAATCCTTCTTGAGATAAATTCATATTTTCTAGAAATTGACTTAAAAATGAAAGTAAAGTCATCAAAATAAGTACAGGTAAAGCCCATACCAGCATAGTTAGGAGTGCCAACAATGGTCCTCCAATTTTGTACCCAATAGCTACAATGGTTTGCGTACTACTTGGCCCTGGCAAAATTCCAGTTAAAGCAATAAGTTCAACTAACTCTTCTTCATTTAAATATTTTTTCTTTACAACCATCTGATCTGTAAAAACACCATAATGCGCCTCTGGTCCTCCGTATGCTCCTAAAGAGCAAATGAATACATCTTTTAGAAATACTCTCCATAAAACAGCATTTTTATTTTCTAGTTCTCTTTCTTTTTTCATAACGAACCTCTCCTTTCATACAAAATTATCATATTATAAACTTAATATAAGCGAATCCATCTATTACTACATATGTGATTACCATGGATAATAAATGTATGGCTAAAAACCATACTCCTATCTCATACAAAGTAACACTATAAAATAAAAGCATTATAACATAAATAATCATTCTCCTTTTAAGTCAAAATACTTTTATAAGTCCATTAAAATTAGTAATAGATAAATATAACATAATCACTTGTAATAAAAAATATTTGATGTTATAATTATATCATACTTCGATATCGGTTTTCGATATACACATTATACATTAGAGGTGAACAAAAATGCAAGATAAAATTTTAAGAAAATTTTTTCTAGGATTTATTCAAATCCATATACTTCATCATGCAAAGAAAGATCCTTTCTACGGTTCTTGGATGATAGAAGAACTTAGTGAGCATGGATATGATATGAGTCCAGGAACTTTATATCCCCTTCTTCACAGTATGGAATCAACTGGACTCTTAGAAAAAGATGAAAAATTAGTAGATGGGAAAATTAGAAAATACTATAAAATAACTGATCAAGGTGTTGAAGTTTTAGATGAGGCTAGAAAGAAAGCTTATGAATTATTCAAAGAAATAAAAGATTGATGAATGGAGAAAGATTTCTATGTTTTCACTCAAAAAGGTAATATACAAACATATTTTAGAAATTAATGACCTTAATATAAAAAGATATAAAGTTACGTGTATCGTAGGAGAAAGTGGAAGTGGAAAATCTACACTCTTACGACTTCTAAATAAGCTTATAAGCTGTGATAGTGGTGAAATATTTTACAATGGTCAGTCTTTAAATTCTATTAATTCTATAGAACTAAGGAGAAATATAGGAATGTTGCCACAGCTTCCTGTTATTTTTCCTGGAAGTATTAAAGATAACCTACTAATAGGACTTAAATTTGCAGAAAAGCCACTAGTTGATGATAAAAAACTTCGCACTATCCTAAATATAATTCATTTAAATAAAAATCTAGATGATAATGGTGATAAGTTATCTGGTGGCGAAAGGCAAAGACTTGCTTTAGGAAGATTAATTTTAATTGATCCTGACGTATTCTTATTAGATGAACCTTCGTCAGCAATGGATGAGAAAACAGAAAATATTATAATTAAAACTTTAGTTTCATACATTCAGGAAACAAATAAGACCTTGATTATGGTTACTCATTCAAAGAAAGTCGCACAGACTTACGCAGAAAATATTATAGAGATTCATCAAGGTAAAGTAATAGATATTAAGGAGGTTTAGTAAATGAATGGTTTAATCAATCTATCACTATGGCAAATGATATCGGCCTATGTATTTGTTTTAATTCTACTGCTTATTGTTAAATTTAAAGGAATTTCAAAGGAGAAGGTAATTCTTATTTCTTCTCTAAGAATGACACTACAACTTATTATTGCAGGGTATATACTAGTTCAACTTTTTAACACCTCATCTCCTCTGTTTACTATTCTTATTTTAATTATGATGGAATTCTTTTCTGTTTATAACATCATAAAAAGAACCAAGGAAAGAATTTCATCAAAGCTTAAGCAAATAATTACTTTATCAATGATTATAGGTACCTCTTCCTGTCTATTCTACTTTTTACTTATTGTTGTGCGCATATCACCATGGTATAACCCCCAATACTTTATTCCGATTGCAGGTATGTTAATAGGAAATTCTATGACTGGTGTCTCTTTGTGTGTCAACCATTTAGTTGATGGAATGCAGAATCAAAAGACTTTAGTTGAAGGAGCTTTAATGCTTGGAGCAACACCTAAAATAGCTTCAAAGCAAATTGTAGATAATGCTTTTGATTCTGCAATACTACCCACCATTAATTCCATGCTTGGTATGGGAATTGTTTTTTTACCTGGCATGATGACAGGTCAAATACTGTCAGGAACCTCCCCTATTACAGCAATAGAATATCAAATTGCTATTATGCTTGGAATACTCGGCAGTGTATCATTAACTGTGATAATATTTGTTCAATTAGGATATAAAACCTTCTTTAATGATCAGAGTCAATTAATCATTGATGATTATAACTAATATTTAATAAGTCCATACTATAGATTCTAAGACTATGCCTTATTGAATTTATTTTTATATACTTTCATTGCAAATATATAAGAAACAACTATTATTCCTATACACCAAGCAAGGGCAATCCAGATATCATTTCCTACAGATTGCTTTGCTAATAAATTACGAATAGCTTCTACGATAGGTGTTACAGGTTGATTTTCTGCAAAAGCACGTACTATTGAAGGCATTGTATCTGTTGGTACAAAAGCAGAACTTATAAATGGTAAAAAGATGATAGGGTAAGAGAATGCCCCTGCACCATCTGGTGTTTTAGCAGAAAGTCCAGCAATTATAGCAATCCAAGTCAAAGCAAATGTAAATATCCCAAGAATTCCAAATACAGCTATCCATTCTGAAATTCCTGCTGAAGAACGGAAGCCCATTAATAATGCAACAAGTATAATAACTACTACAGAAATTCCATTGGAAATTACTGAAGTTAATACATGTCCCCATAATACTGTAGAGCGAGCAATTGGCATAGAATTAAAACGCTCAAAAATGCCACGTTCTTTATCCATAAACAACCTATATGATACATATGCAATACCACTCCCAATAGCCATTAACATTATACCAGGTAATAAATAATTAATATAATTTTCTGTATCTGTTTTAATCGCACCACCAAATACATAAACAAATAATAACATCATAGCAATTGGTGTTATACAAACTGTAATAATTGTATCCATACTTCTAAAAATATGCCGCATAGAACGTCCAAACATGACACTCATATCTTTTAAGAAATGTTTATTTGTTAATTCCATTTATTTTTGCTCCTTTCTACCTATTATTGATAGGAATATTTCTTCTAATGTAGGTTCTTTCTCAACATATTCAACTTTCGCAGGCGAGAATAATTTTTTTAATCCTTCTAGTGTATCTAGAGCAATAATTTTTCCACCATGAAGAATAGCTATTTTATCTGCAAGTTGTTCTGCTTCTTCTAAGTATTGAGTCGTTAAGAATACTGTAGTCCCTGAATTGGTTAGCTCCTTTACAATCTTCCAAACTTCTAGACGTGCTTCAGGATCTAAACCTGTAGTTGGCTCATCTAGAAAAATAATCTTTGGATTTCCAACTAAACTCATTGCAATATCAATTCTTCTTTTCATACCTCCAGAATAAGTAGATACTCTTCGATCTGCAGCTTCTGACATACCAAAACGATTAATCAACTCATCTGCTATTGAATTTGGATTTTTAAGGTGTCTAAGCTTTGCTATCATTTGAAGATTTTCACGTCCAGTCAAAATCTCATCAATAGCGGCAAATTGACCAGTGAGACTGATAGAGCTTCTAATACCTACTGGATTTTTTTCAATATCAAAACCGTTAATTGCAATACCTCCAGTATCTGCCTTAAGCAAAGTAGCCATAATTTTAATCATGGTTGTTTTACCAGCTCCATTAGAACCTAGCAATGCAAAAATCTCTCCCTGCTCCACTTCCAAATCTACTCCCTTAAGTACTTCTACATCTTTGTAAGACTTCTTTACGTCTTTAATTTGTATGATATTTTTTTTCATTTTCTTTTCCTCCTATTTAATATAGTAAATTTTCTTAAACTTAAGTTTAATTCTTTTGAGATAGCTTAATTGCTTATCATAAAAAGAGCCGATAACTGTGATTTCATTCACATGTTATCGGCTCTGCGTCTTAGCGTCTGGCTCTTTAACAACTGATATATTCAGCTGTTTCACATTAATTATCATTTCTTGCTTACACTTGGGACAAAATAGCGGAAAATTTTTAAGTACTGTATCATAACCTATCTTGACTCTTGTTTTATTGCTACAAACCGGGCATAATATCCACTCATATTTATTCACTCTGTCCCCCCCTTTTTCAATTTTATTCTTGATATCTATCATTTTAATACTTGCAAACATTAAGCTATTTTTTTAATCCTCAATCTTTGCAGGCAGTGTAGACTTCTTTCTTCATTAATTTTTTAATCATGATATTTCACTTTTACTTTATTCTACCTGTAGCCTTTCTCATTGCATTACTAACTTCTTTTTTAACAGATTCTTGATATATATCAGCGTAAGTTTTTGAATCTTTGATTAAATCATCACAAAAAGCTGCTACATCATTACCCGTAACTTCCAGTACTCCTTTCCCAATAAGGGCACCCTCTTCAAAAAGATCTACAATTCCAATAAGTAAATCTATCCCTTCACTTAGTTCAGCAGGCCCGACTTTATAAAGATATTTTTGAATTTCTTTATAAACAATCTGATAATCTTTTGGTAGGGATTTAACACGCTCTACGTGTGCTCGCCACTCTTTTTTATCTTTTATCATATCCTTTATTCCCATTTCATCCTCCTATTTACCTAATTTTTTAGCAATATTATTATTAAGTTGTTTTCGCCATTTATCTCTATAATAATTGGTCCCTTCTTCACCTACTAATGCTAAACAGAAACCTTTAATGTTATCACCTAAAGCCTCTTGTACACTTTGCCCATCAGAAGCTGTTTCTTCTAGTAGGCCAATCACACCCTCAAGAATTGGCATGAGATTGCGACCTGTGAAATCTGAGTGCTCCCAAAGATTAGCCTTAATCTTTTCCCATGCAGCTTGATAGTCAGATGGTAGCTTTTCAGCTCTTAATTCAAAAATTTTAAATTCTTTAGTCATGTCACTCCCTGTGATTTTTTCCCAAAAATTCATTATTTCTTCTCCTTTAATTCATTTATTTTTGATGATACAAATTCCCATCTTTCCCAGAACATTCTCAGTTCCTCACGTCCTGCATCATTCAGCTTAAAAAATTTTCGCGGAGGACCCATATCTGATGGTTTTTTTTCTATGTCTACCAGTTTATTCTTCTCTAGCCTCACTAAAATGGTATAAACTGTCCCATCAACAATATCTGAAAATCCTAATGTATTTAACCTTCGCGTAATCTCGTAACCGTAGGTTTCCTCATGATTTATTATTTCAAGGACGCAGCCTTCTAGTACCCCCTTTAACATTTCTGTTATATTTTCCAAATAGTTCACCTCTTTACTATCTAGTAATACTGATATTATGTATTACTTACTACTACTATATAGTAACACTGAGTAGTTAAAGTGTCAATTGCTATATTTCATTTATTATACAAATTTATAATATGAGATCAGTACTTTTATATGATTAAATACTGTTAACATTGTTAGCCCTAGATCAAAAAATTAAAGTTCACCCTCTTTAACGTTAAACCATATATTATAATCATGAATTTTATAAAATTGGAGGTTTTATGGTATGTGCACAGCTATTACTTTGCAATCCTTACAAAAAGAGAACTTCTTTGGAAGAACCATGGATTTTTCCTATCCTATTAAACCTGGAATTTATATAATACCTAAAAATTATGAATGGCATAGCCTTATAACAATGAAAAAATATATTGATAACTATAGTTTCATCTGTATGGGACAAGAAACCAATGGTATATTGGGCTTTTTTGATGGTGTCAATGAACAAGGCTTTGCTGCTGCTGTTTTATATTTTGCAGGTTATGCTTATTATGATTCAGACATAAATAATAAAGAACAGATTGCGTCTTTAGATTTTCTACATTACATTTTAGGATGTTGTAAATCTGTGGATGATTTAAAGACCTTATCAGAAAACATTAATATTGTAGGTGTACCAGATCCAGTTACACAAGCAATTGCTCCCTTACATTGGATTGCTACGGATAGAAGTGGTAAATCTATTGTTATTGAACAAACTGAAAGAGGTCTTGAGATAATTGATAACCCTATAGGAGTGATGTCGAATAGCCCTGATTTTCAATGGCATATGACTAATCTAAGAAATTATATGAATGTATCAACCACTCAACAAAATGAAGTTTATTGGGAAAATGTATCATTAACTCCCTTTGGTCAGGCTTCAGGAACCGTGAATCTCCCTGGAGGCTTCACCTCTCCTGAGCGCTTTGTTCGCACATCATTTATAAAAACACATGTACCAGTTCCAAAAGATTCTTCTGAAGCACTTATTACATGTTTTCATATTATGAATAGCGTTTTTATTCCTAAGGGAATTGTTTTAACTGATAGAGGTACTTATGATTATACAAAATATATTTCTTTTATGAATACTAATACATGTGAATATTATTTTAAAACCTATGAATGCAATCAAATCATAAGGGCAAGTCTTTCTGACTATTATAAGCTTAGTAATCAACCAATCTTTCTTGGAAACATTGTATTTTCTCCATGAGTTGAATCTTCTAAATCCCCATACAATTCGATATTTTTTGTAGTAAAAAAGTCGAGCATCATAAAATATACTTTGGTATTATATATACATGAAAGGAGCGGGATAATGTTAAAGGAATTAAATCATGTGATTGACTACATTGAAGATCATATAACAGATGATAACCTATCTCTTGAAATAATTTCTGAATACGCTGGAGTTTCTGACTATCACTTTAGAAAGATATTTCTTTATCTTTCAGGATTAACTCTTAATGAATATATAAAGAACAGAAAATTATCAGAAGCAAATAAGGATTTATTAAAAGGAGAGAAAGTAACAGATGTTGCTTTGAAATATGGTTATCAATCAATGGATGGCTTTACTAGAGCTTTTAAAAAATGGAGTGGTTTTTTACCATCAGATGTAATAAAAAAAGGCATAAGTAAATCATTTCCCAAACTATCATTTATAATAACTGTTAAGGGAGGAATTTCTATGGAATTTAGAATTGAAGACAAACCAGAATTTAATTTAGCAGGTGTAAGCAAACGTGTTCCTATGCAATTTGAAGGTGTAAATAACGAAATTGTAAAGCTTGCACAGAGCATAACAGACGAACAAAGAAAAGAGATGCATTCTCTTCAAAATATTGAGCCTTATGAAATAATTAATGCTTCTTATGAGGCTGATGCAAATTTCTTAAAAGAAGAAGGAGATTTAACTCATCTCATAGGTGTTTTAACCACTGAAAATGAAGTAAGTAATCTACTAGAAAAGGTGCACGTCAAAGCCTGTACTTGGGCTATATTCCCAAACGAAGGAGCATTTCCTTCTACTTTGCAAGAAACAATGGCAAAAATTTATTCAGAATGGCTTCCTTCTTCTAATTACGAATTAATCAATGCTCCTACTTTCCCCCTGTGTTAAGATAGTTGTCGTAGGGAGTAATGTATGATATTCTCGAACAAAGAGAAGAGATATACCTATGGCAAGAGAAAATAGTATGAATAAGAGATATAGTAAATTGGAAAAAGAGAAGTTAATATCAAGAATGTTACCACCAGAGAGCATATCAGTTTCAGATTTATCAAAAGAAACAGGTATAAGCAAATCTACATTGCAAACATGGAAGACCAAAGCTGTAAAACCTAAAAATACTGACAATAACATTGGAAAGATAGGTGTGACACCTAAAGATAGATTTTTGATAGTTATGGAGACATATTTACTCTCAGAAGCAGAATTGGCAAGGTATTGCAGAGAGAAAGGCTTATTCGTAGAAGACGTTAAAAAGTGGCATAATGCTTGTTTAAATAGCACCAGCGGCAACGCCGAAAGTGATGATGTTAAAGAATTAAAATTAAAGCAACAAGAAGATGCAAAAAGAATAAAAGCACTAGAGAAAGACCTGCAGTTTAAAGAAAAGGCACTAGCAGAAACGGCAGCATTACTAGTTCTTAGAAAAAAGTTACAAACGATCTTAGTGGACAACGTGGAAGATTAATAGATCACTCAGATCGCATAGCAATAGTAAATTTAATAGCTGAAGCTAGAGAAAAAGGGGCTCGATTAGAAGCAGCCTGTGAAACCGTAGGGATAAGTTCTAGGACTTACGAGAGATGGTGCACAGGACAAGAAATACGGATGGACATGAGACCTATTATTAAGAGAAATTCTCCAATCAACAAGCTTACTGATGCTGAATATGAAAGTGTCTTAAAGATAGTTAACCTTCCAGAATACGCTGATCTACCCCCATCACAGATAGTTCCAGCGCTAGCTGACAGAGGTGTATATATTGCTTCTGAATCTACTATGTATCGTATTCTAAAAAGGAGAAAATGAAGACTCATAGAGGGTATGCGAGAGCCCCTAAAAAGAAGAAAGAACCTGAAACTCATATAGCAAATAAACCTAATCAAGTCTGGACTTGGGATATAACGTTCTTATCCACAGTTGTGGTAGGTCTATATTTCAAGCTATATATGATTGTGGATATCTTCAGCCGAAAGATAGTAGGCTGGGAAGTGTGGGAAACAGAAACAGGAGAATTTGCTTCATTATTAGTTGAAAAGGCTATAATGAATGAAAAAATTAAGGGGAAACCATTGATACTACATTCGGATAATGGAGGACCTATGAAGTCATATACATTAAAAGCTAAATTAGAGGAACTTGGCGTTATGTCATCGTTTTCAAGACCGAGAGTAAGTAATGATAATCCTTATTCAGAAGCTTTATTTAGAACCTGCAAATATAGACCTGGTTATCCACAAGAAGGTTTTAAAACTATCGCTGACGCTAGAGAATGGGTTCTTCAATTTGTTGATTGGTACAATAATAAACACTATCACAGTGGATTAAATTTTTTAACACCAAGTTCAAGACATGAAGGATTATCTACAAAAATAATGAGAAAACGAATAAACGTATATGAGGCGGCTAAAAAGCTTAATCCACAAAGGTTTAATCGTGGTATAAGAAAATGGGCGGTGCCTAAAACGGTATCTTTGAATCCAAGAAAAGATGTGGATAAAGCCTTGTAATCTTTGATTATAAACACATATGTACAGATTATTTTCCAGTTAATATATGGTATATATGTGTTTAAAATCATAAAATACACACTGTAAAATTTTTCAAACTAATAATAGAGAATCTCGAACAAAAATTTTCATGCGACAACATGCTTGACAAACACCGAGTCTTGTACCTTCATTGACTTCTTGTTCAAAAACCCAATATTTTTGCAATACGCTCCTTTTTACCTTGCCTCTACATTCTGTGCAAGAATGTTTTGTTTTATTTCGCGAAGGCGGTAAATCTCATCAGCCACGTTGCAATAATCAAGGTCCTTTCCAATATTCTCTTACATTAATATATGCGATAATAAATGCCAGTCAATTGCTTAATTTTATTCATTAAATAACATTAGCACACCGACGTAATGTTATGTCAGTGTGCTAATGCACTGTCTTTTTTACTCAATCATGATGCGTTTCGAAGTGTCGACCTGTTCCTTTTTAGGTACCTTAATCGTCAACACACCTTCTTCCAGTTTTGCCTGAATACTTTCTTCATTTGCATCTGCAAGTAAAATGCTTCGTGACATCTGCGCATATTTTCTTTCACGATGAATATATTTTTTGTTTTTATCTTCGGAAACTTCTTCTTTTTTCACTGAAATATTAAGTCTTCCTTCGTTAAGTGTAATTTCTACATCTT
>NZ_LBMX01000072.1:0-27972 GCF_001010885.1 Clostridium sp. C8
ACCATAAGGGGATTATACTATACAGGAGTTTTTTTCATTAGTTTTTCACTTTTCACTCTTAACTTTTCACTTATTTAGCCATATCTAAATTTACGTCCTGAGAAATACCTACCATATCTAGTATTTTTTCAGATCTTTCTTTTGTTGAACCAGTTATTTCTGTATATCTAACATTTTCTGCTTCTAAAAAGCTTAATATAGCCTTGTCCACAGCTTGTGCTACTTCTTCATCCTGCCATCTTACTCCATCTTTTGAATAACCAAATTCTCTTGGAACAAAGAATATATGATCATACTTAGGTAAATCTCTTAATGCTAGTACATAAAGATCCTTAAGTATTTCTATTTCTTTTATTGTTCTTTTTTTATCTCCAAGCATGAATCTTGCATATATGTAAGGTACAAACGTAGCGTAATCTGTTATTGCATAATCAAATTCATTTAAACTTTCTTCTAAGTGAAGTTGTCCTAAATAAATTCCATATTGTTCTGCTATATTTTCTATCATACCTTTATCTCTTAGATAATCTGTGCTATACTCCGTTGCTACTCCCACGCTTAAGTCTCTGATTTTCATTTCTACATAAAGTTGTTGTATTAATGTAGTTTTACCACATCTTGGGCCACCTAAAATGGCAATTCTCTTTGGCATTTCAAACCCTCCAAAAATTTCTATATAAAAGTAAATTCTCTTTTAAAACAGATTTTAATTATATCAATAATCGACATAAATTTCAATGTATATTGAAGGGAATGTTATTAAATACAAAATATTAGGGATAATTCTTGTCAAAAGAACTATCCCCTAATTTTTTCATTCCTTCATTATAAATAACTCATCATTAAGTTATCTCCATAACTTTTTCACTTTTCCCTCTTCACTATTCAACTAGACCTTCTGACTTTAAGAATTCATTTGCAACTACTTTAGCATCTCTTTTATTTACATCTACTTCATAATTTAATTTTCTCATTTTCTCATCTGTTAATTTTCCATCTAATTCTCCTAAAACATCTCTAAGTTCTGGGAATTTTTCTAAAGTTTCTTCCTTGACAATTGGGACTGCGTGGTATGGTGGGAAGAAACTTTTATCATCTTCTAAAACAGTTAATTTAAACTGCTCTATTAATCCATCTGTTGTAAATGCGTCAATTACTTGTGTCTCATTACTATTTAAAGCTGTATATCTTAACCCACCATCTACTGGATTTACTGTTTTGAAGTTCATATTATAGGCTTTATTAAGTCCTAATAAACCATCTTCTCTATTTGCGAACTCTATTGTAGGTCCTGCTATTAATTCTCCAGATACCTTGGCTAAATCTGATACTGTCTTTAAGTTATATTTATCTGCTGTTTCTTTAGATACTGCCATTGCATAGGTATTATTAAATCCCATTGGATTTAATACATCAATACCAAAATCTGCTTTAAATCTATCTTTCATTACATTATATACTTCATCTGTATTTGAATTAGGCTCTGTTATGTTTAATATATTTACATATCCTGTACCTGTATATTCAACATACATATCTATTCCACCTGATTTTAGTGCATTAAAAGCAACTTGAGTTCCACCTAAATTTAGTTTTGTTTGTACATCTGTATCTGTTTTATCTTCAATTAATTGTTGAAGCATATTTCCTAAGATTATTTGCTCTGTAAAGTTTTTAGATCCTATAGTTATTTTATTGCTATTATTTGATATACTTGAAACAATTACTCCACCTACAACTGCTATTGCTAATATAGATGCTATAACTATATTTCTTTTTCTATTCTTATTAGAAGAAGTTCTTCTTACTTTCATAGTTCCATCTGATTTTTTAATTCCATTTGGCATTGTTGCTTCTTCTATTTTTCCTGTTATCCAGTCTATAACTAAAGCTAGTACAGCTGCTGGAATTGCACCAAATAATATAAGGTTATTATCTACTGTTTGAATACCTGAGAACACTAAGTATCCAAGTCCACCTGCCCCTACAAAGGCTGCTATTGTCATAAGACCAACTGCTGTAACTGCTGCCATTCTTATACCTGCCATCATAACTGGCATAGCTAGAGGGATTTTTATAAGCTTAAGGGTTTGACCACTTGTCATACCCAGTCCCTTTGCTGCTTCTAGCATATCTGGATTTATATTTGTAATTCCTGTATAAGTATTTTTTATTATAGGCAGCATAGAGTATAGAACTACCATGGTTATTGCTGGTGCCGATCCTATACCTATAACTGGTATCAAGAAACCTAATATAGCTAAACTTGGTATAGCTTGAGTTAAGTTTGCAAACCCAATTACAGCATTAGCTAATTTTTTATTTTTAGTTATTAAAATACCTAGTGGCACTCCGATTACTACTGCTATTAATACTGCTATAATTGTAAGTTGTATATGTTCTAATAGAAGAGATAGTATTTCTGACTTCTTCGTCATTAATTGTTCCATAAAAGTATTCATTAATTATCTCCTCCCATTTCTATATATTGGCTACTTAAAACTGATATTAAACTACTTCTTGTTACTAATCCTAAAAGTTTCCCTTCATCACTACATACTGGTAAGTATCCCTTCTTTAAATTATTAAATATTTCTAATAATTCTGGTAGATTCTTATCTCCACATACACATTCTGGGTTTTTATTCATTACTTCTTCAACCAATATATTTTTTTCTTCTATTTTTTGTATTGCTTCTAAAGTGATATATCCTAAAAGTTTTCCTTCTTTATTAATTACTAGTAGACTATCTACTTTCTTCTCTCTCATTATTTCTCTTGCTTGAAGTAAATTTCTCTTTGGACTAACTATTACTGGCTTTGATATCATAACATCTTCAGCCTTAATCATTTCAGGCTTGGTCCAGATTTTATTTTTACCAACAAATTCTTCAACATACTCTCCTGCTGGATTTTTTAATATATTCTCCGGAGTATCATATTGAAGTATTTTACCATCTTTTAGTATACATATTTTATCTGCTAAATTTATAGCTTCATCCATATCATGAGTTACGAATACTATTGTCTTCTTATATTCTTTTTGAATATTAAAAAGTTCTTCTTGAAGCTCTGCTCTTGTTATTGGATCTAAAGCACTAAAAGGCTCGTCCATTAATATTATTTCAGCATCTGTTGCAAAGGCTCTTGCAACCCCAATTCTTTGTTGTTGTCCTCCACTTAGTTCTACTGGATATCTATCGCTATATTTTTCTGGCTCTAATCCAACCATATTTAATAAATCTATTGTTTTTTTATCTATTTCTTCTTGGCTTTTTCCCATAAGTTTAGGAATTATTTCTATATTTTCCTTCACTGTCATGTGTGGAAATAAGCCTGTTTGTTGAATTACATATCCTATACTTCTTCTAAGCTCTATAGGATCCATTTGATTTATATTTTTTCCATTAACTAATATTTCTCCTGATGTGGATTCTATTAATCTATTTATCATCTTTAATAAAGTTGTTTTACCACAACCACTTGATCCTATTAGTACAACTAGATTTCCATCTTCTATATTTAAGTTGAAATTTTCTAATATAACGTTATTTTTATAGCTTTTCTTTATATTTTTAAATTCTATCATAAATTACCTCCCCAATCTCTTAACAACTCTATACTAACATTAAGTTGTCAGATTGTCAAATTTTTTACCTAGAAATTTTTACAAAAATTGTATTTTTCTAAGTAAAAAGCTATTACTTCGCACTTATTAATACGAAGTAATAGCTTTTCGCTTTATTTAATTCCTCTTAGTTTTTCTATATCATTACAGTTTCTTGCAGTAACTTCCTCAACAAAATTAAGATCACTTTTAATACTAATTACATCTTCAGCACTTCTAGCTACTTGATCATAGGTTATATCTATTTTATTTTCAATTCTATCTAATTTTTCATTAGCTCTTTGTTGCTCTACCTTTAAGGCATTAATATCTTGATGCATTGTTTGCATACCCTGCTGCATAGTTTTCATTTCATGCTTCATTGCTTGCATATCTTGTTGCATTGATTTTAAGATATCCAATACTTCTTTTTCCACTTTTCATCACTCCTTATGTACCACTTCATAATTAACAATGCACAAGGCACAGTTTATAGTTTCTGATTATAATGGGTGGAAGGGAACAATTAACAAGTAACAGAGAATTTTGCAGAGCAAAATTGATTTAATTTTTCGTTTTGATTCTTAATTTTAAATTTATAACCTGTTACCTGTTCCCTGTTACCTTATCCCTAAAAACTCTGAATTGTGAATTGTGCACTGCGAACTGCAAGAAGTTCACTATTTTAGTTGGCAAAATTCCACAATTTCTTCACATATTTTATGTGTAATTATAGAATCACTAATTGATGGATTGGGAAGTTTATTTTCCTTAACACAATTAATAAAATAGTCTAGTAAATTTTCAAATCCTCTTTTATATAATGTTGTTTCCCATCCACCAAAGGTAGTTTTGGTTTTTCCATCATTGTTAACTTCTATCATATCTACTAAATCTTCAACAACATACTTATTACCTTTAATCATATATTCTATATTTTCTTCTGTAATTTTTGCTGTTCTATTCATTACTCCAACTGCAGTTGTATTTTCTCCTTTAAAAGTAACAACTACACTATTAAGATTATTATTATCTTTTGAGTAATTAATATCTAATGATTTTACTTCTTCATCCATTAAAAATCTTAAAGTATCCACAACATGAATAAAATCTTCCACAATAAATCTTCTAATATCCCCAGGTGGATACTCCCTATTTTTTTGCATTATTATTATGTCTGCTTTTCCCTTATCTTTAAGTGCTTTAATTTGTGGGCAAAATCTTCTATTAAAACCTACCATAGCAATAACATTATTTTCTTTTGATAAAGCTTCTATTTCTTTCGCCTCATTAAAGTTAAAACTAATTGGCTTATCTATATATACATTAACACCCTTTTTTATTAACTTTTTAGCTATTTCGTAGTGTCCATCTGCATGAGTTGAAATTATTGCAGCATCCATCTCTTCTTCTAATAAGTTTTCAATGTTATTATATGCTTTGTCTATCCTATATTTATTAGAAACCTCTTCTAAAACCTCTTTATTCCTAGTAGATATTAAAAGTTCCACGCCTTCCTTTACTGTTAAAATTGGTAGATAAGCTTTTTTAGCTATTGCTCCTAAACCAATTATTGCAATTTTCATAAAATCTCCTCCTCCCTTTTGTTCAGTGCACAGTTGTCAGTTCAGAATTCACAGTCTCAATTAGTTCACAGTTTACAGTTTTTATTTAGTTGTCAGTTATCAGTTCACAATAATTTCGTCCAAAGCTCTCAACTTTCAATTGAAAAACAACTGTGAACTAAAAACCTGACCCCTGTTACCTGTTCCCTGACACCTGTTACCTGTTCCCTAAACCAAACTGTGAACTGGGCCTTGTGCACTGTGAACTGATTAAATAAGTTCTAACTTTTTAAGTCCTTTATAAATCCCTTCATTTTCAACATCTTCTGTAAAATCAAAAGCGTGTGGCTCTAAATCTTTATGATACCCACCCATAGCTATACCATATTTTATAGCTTGAAACATTTCTATATCATTTTCACCATCACCAAAAGCATATGCATAGTCTTTAGAAATATCAAGTCTCTCTAATAAATGTTCTACGCCATACCCTTTTGTGTATTTAGCTATATATATTTCAAAAGTATCACCAAATTGGTTTGCCATAAATGCAAATTCTTTTTCCTTATATTTTTCACGGACTATCTTATAAGAATTTTCATTCTTACCTATAGCTATTATCTTGCTTGTTTTTACATCTTCTTTAGTCCAATTATCTGTAAAACTATCTATATCTAAATTAGCTTTATCTATAAGATATTTAACTTTTTCGTTATTTATATCTAAAACATAATTCTTTTCTTGACCCTCTAAAATATATACTATTTCATTTTCTTCAAGAAAATATAGTAGATCTTTAAGTTTTTCATTATTTATGCACTCATTAAATATCACTTCATTTTCAATTTCTGCATAAGCTCCATTAGACGCTATATATCCATTTAAACCTAAAGCCTCTATCTCTTCAGTAATAGAACTCTTTGGTCTTCCTGTTGCTAAAACAGTTAAATAACCATTTTCTTTTAATTTATTTATAGCTTCCTTTGTAGTTTTAGTTGGAGAATGGATACCTTTTGTCCAATCAATTAGTGTTCCATCTACATCAAAAAAAACTATTCCTTTTTTATTCATTTGTATTCCCCCTTACGACTTTGCCTCTACTCAATTTTATAGCTTTCTATCTGTTATCTAAACCAAGCTGTGAACTAAATATTATTTCATTATAAATATAGTTTATCACAATATATAAAATATTTCTTACGGATTTTATCTTCTAATTATAATAACTGGTTTAAAGAGTAAAAAAGTGAACATATATAATTTTACTTATATATGTTCACTTAAGAGCTAATTAAAGACATTAGATTAATTTTTTAGAATTTGTATTATCTCTTATGATATAGATTCTATATACTGATCTCTATTAGATATTTCTAGCTTCTCAAATTCTCTTATAGTCATTGGTTTACCATATAAATATCCTTGTACAACTTCACAACCTACACTTTTTAGGAATTGTGATTGTTCTAAAAATTCTACTCCTTCAGCAACAACTTCTAAACCTAACTCATTTGCCATATTAATAATATTTTTTATAACTATTTTACCTTTTTCTGATATATCCCTTTTATCTAAAAATAATTTATCCAATTTTATTATATCTATTGGAATATTTTTTAATATATTTAAAGATGAATATCCGGCGCCAAAGTCATCTAAGGATACTTTAATGCCAATCTTCTTTATTTCTTTTATTATAGAAACAATCTTATTTGTTTCCCTAAACATTATTCTCTCTGTTAATTCGATTTCTAAAAATCTAGTATCTATATCATATTTTTTTATTATATTCTTTAAGTCTATTACGAAATTATCATTTTCACTCATAGTTATCTTAGATATATTAATTGATATAGGCACTAAACTAACATTATTTTTTGACCATCTACTAATAATTTTGCAAGCTTCTTCAAACATATACATATCTAACTTTACTATATTTCTATTTTTTTCAAGTATAGGAATAAATACTTCTGGACTAACTATACCATCATTTCTATTATTCCACCTTGCTAAAGCCTCAGCCCCTACTATACTATCACTTTCCGAGTTATATTTTGGCTGAAGATATATTTCAAACTCACCTTTTTCTAAGGCTTTATTTAAACTTTTCTCAATACTATTTTTAGAATTTTTTCTATTTACAAATTTTAATATGTACTTAATAGCTACTACTATTAAAATAAATATAACTACTTCACTTATTATTCTAACCCACATATTACTTTTATCATTCCTTTGTTCATTATCTTTAATTATTTGTATTTTTATTATTTATTTCATCAATTCAACAATGCTTCAATTATACTTTTTTTATTTATTGGTTTTGATATATGCTTATCCATTCCTATATTAAGCGATTCTTCTTTATCTTCTGGGAATGTATTGGCAGTCATTGCTATTATTTTTATATTTCTTGAATCAGGTCTCATACTATTTCTAATTTCTTTAGTTACATTATATCCATCAATAATTGGCATTCTAACATCCATAAATATATAGTTATAATAATTAATATCTGATGCTTTAAACATCTCTATAGCTTCTTTACCATTTGTAGCATACTCTACAATTAAGCCTAGATCCTCTAAAATTTCTATTGCTATCATCCTATTTATTTCATTATCTTCTGCCAATAAAACTTTCTTATTTCTTAAAATATCTAAATCTAATTCATTATTAGCAATTTTTCTTTCTTCATCAAAATGTTTATCAAAATATAAATAAAATCTAAATACACTCCCCTTTCCTAAAGTACTTTCCACAATTAAATTACTCCCCATTAATTGTATTAGTTCCTTACATATATAAAGACCTAATCCTGTACCATCAAAGTTGCTATTATTAAAATTATCTACCTTCAAGAATGGCTCGAATATTTTTTCTATAAACTCTTCACTTATTCCAATTCCATTATCTTCAACTTCAAACATTACTTTTACTTTTTCATCTATATTCTCATTAATCCGCTTTACCTTTAATGTTATCTCTCCTTTCTCTTGAGTAAATTTATTCGCATTTATCAATAAATTTAATATAACTTGCTTAAGCTTTACTTCATCACCTATTATATTTAAGTTATCTATTCCTTCTGTAATTACTTTGTAAGTTTGATTTTTCTCAATTGCTTTATCTTTTATAATTATATTAATGTTTTCTATCATGCTATTTATATTTATTTTTTGTTTAAGGACTTTTATTTGTCCTAATTCTACTTTAGAAACATTTAAAATATCATTTACTAATTCAAGTAAATTTTCAGATATTAATTTAACTTTTTCTAAATTATCTTTAACTTTATTTTTATCATTAATTTCTTTTTGAGCTTTTGATATTAGTCCTATTATTCCGCTTATAGGTGTCCTAGCTTCATGCCCCATGCTAGCTAAAATCATTCTTTTATTGATATTATCATTCTTTAATTTTATATATTTTCTATTTAATCTTATGATTATTACAAATAACACAATTACTATAATAATCATTGTAATTACTAAGAATATAATAAATATCAATATTTTGTTAAAATCAGAAACAATCATTTCTTCACTTAATGCTATTTCATTTTCTTGGTTTAATTTATCAAAGAAATTTTCCTTGGAATCTATTATATATATTAATATTTGTTGTGAATCACTATTATCATAATCTAATTCTAGTTTTTCATCTTTGAACTGCATAGATATCGATTTTACCGGAATATTTTCAATAAACTTATATGTATCTTCTATTAGTAAGCTTTTTATATGTTTAATAAATATTACTGTCCCTACTAATAATATTAAAGTAATAAATATTGCTGCTTTTATTATATTGTTATTATAAAAATTTTTTTTAATTTTATTGTTCATAATGCTATCCTTTAATTAAACATTTTAGTAATATATCTAATCATTAAGTTTTTAACATTATAAAAATTAATTTATCATATCACTTATCTTTTTTATCTAAGCCCCTAATCTCATATATGCTTTTATATTTTTCATAATTAGATATTTGTTTTTCAAGTATTATCTCATCCATAAGCCTGCTTAGTTTTATTACCTCTTCGCTATTTCTCTCATTTATATACTTTTTTTCTAGATCACGTCTTAACTTTTCCTCCATTGAATACTCCTACCTTTTTTATTATTCTAAATACTAGCATTATATTTTATTAATAAGAGTTGTACCTAAATATATAAGGTAAACTAATTTTTAAAATATCATAAACTTTGTAAGAATTTCCTTATTATACAACCCATTTAAAATAATATTATAAATATAATATTATTTTTGTTTTTTTGCATAAAAAGGTACTTTTTTGATGTGAAATGTATAAAAAATAGACAAGAAATCTCTATTTCTTATCTATTTTTAAAGTAAGCATTTAAGCTCTAGTATATAGTTTTCTTTTTTAACTTCTATTATTGCATTTAAGTTTTTTGCTTTTTGTATTATTTGTTTTATTATATTATATTCTAGTTCATCGTTTTCATTAGTAAAAGAATTTAATCTTATATATAAAGAAATTTTTTCTCCTTTACTTTTTATTTTACAAATTATTTTTCTCTCATAATACTCATCTTCTATTAAACTTATACAACTATATAAAACTTTTATAAGAAATTCTGTAAAATCTAATATTTCCATATCATCTTTTTTTATATTTGCTTTAACTAATAAGTCTATAGATTTTATATTACATATCTCATTAAAATTATATAAAACAGAGTCTAAAACTAAATTATTTGTATAATTTATAATATTAATCTTCTTTAAATTATCTTCTATTTCATTAATATATTCTTTTGCTCTTTCAAATTCATTTCTATTTATTAATATATTTATTGCTATCAAATGATTTTTAGTATCATGCTTAAATTCCTTATACTTTTTATAACTTTCTTCATATTTTTCATAATGTTTTATTTGCATATAATATTGGCTTTCTAGTATTATATTTTTTTCTTCTAATGTTATAATTTTATATGCTTCTTTTAATTTAATTATTATAATATATATCATTAATATTAAGCTAATTATTATATAAGTTAACTTTATGTAATTTAATACATGTTTATATACATAAATTCTTGTTAGTACTAATAAAATCATTATTATACTTAATAATATACATATTTGCATATTATTATCTTTATGAAATAAAATCTTTTTGACAAAAAACTTTTTTTTATTTATTATAGGTCTAGTTATTATATGTACTAATAAAAATATTAACATTATAAAAATAAGACTTTTTTTATCATTTATATATGTATTATAATTTTCAATAGAATATATATTACTAATAATCATGAAGATAATTAAATCTATAATTGAAATTATTAAAGATAGAAATGTACTAAATAAATATAAAATGCTTTTATTATCATATAAAATCAATAGCTCTATTAGCATAATTATATATCCACCTATTAATAACTCAATATTACATGGATTGAATAATTTAAAAATACTTATACTAAAGGTAAATAACATAATATATGTACATAAATCTTTTTTATTAATATTATATTTACTAAATAAATTAATATAATAACTTCCTACAAATCCACTTATTAATATATTTATACTTACGTGAAAAATTATACTTTCAAGATTCATCCATTCCTCCGTATTCTTTATCTTCAAATATATAGTCTAAATATGCTTTTTTTACAGCTTTACTTCTTAATCTGCTTAATAAAACCTCTTTACCACAAACTAATTTTACTGTAGAAGTGTTAATGTCTTTTATCTTAGTTATATTTACTAAATAGGATCTATGTGTTAGTATGAAATTTTTATTTTTTAGCCTTTTTTCTATATCCTCCATCTTTCCATTGAAATCTATGCTTTCATCTACCGTATGAATGGTGATTGTCCTATTTCTTACTTCTATAAATTCTATTTCCTTTATATGTATAGTCCTTATTGAGTTTCCTAAATTAATTAAAAGATAATCTTTATAATTTTTATTAATCTTATTTATGGCTCTCATAAATATTTCTTTAAGCTTTTTATCTTCTTGCCCCTTTATTAAATATGCACTTGCTTCAACATCATACCCATCTAACATATAATCACTTGAGCTAGTTATAAATATTATTTGTATTCTGCTATCAAAACTTCTAATTCTTTTTGCAGTCTCTATACCATTAATATCATTCATTAATATATCTAAAAATAATATATCATAAATACATATATCTCTTTTTAAATATTCTAATAATTCTTTTCCTGAACTATAGCAATCTATTTCTACATCCAGACTTTCCTTTTTACATAATAACTTCAACTTATTTTTTATGGTTTCTTGGAAAATATATTGATCGTCACATACTGCAATCCTCACCATATAACCAATCTCCTTTTAATATATTCAATCTTATTACTAAGTAAAAATAAAAAATTCTCATTTTTTTCATATAATTGCTATAAGTTCCTTAATATTATATATCTTATGTAAACAGTATGTCCATTGTATTTTATAATATCTTAAACTATATTAAATTTTCATTAATTACTTTTTATATAATTGATCAATTCATCTATAATAAATCTTTATTTACCAAATACAACTAGGCTGCTAAACTATTCTTTAGCAGCCTATCTTATCCTATAGGAAATTATTTTATTAATACTTTAATACTTTTTTCTCGAATTCTTTTAATTCAATCGGTTTACAATACAGATACCCTTGTACAGTTTTGCATCCTATGCCTTTTAGAAATTCAGCTTGCTCAATGTGCTCTACACCTTCTGTAATAACCTCTAATCCTAATTCATTTGCCATATTAATAACATTAGTTAGAACTATCTTCCCTTTTGTTGAGATGTTTTTTTTATCTAAGAATAATTTATCTAATTTTACTATATCTATTGGAAGACTTTTTAATATATTTAAGGCTGAATAACCAGCACCAAAGTCATCTAATGCTACCTTTATACCTAATGCTTTTATTTCTTTAAGGACCTCTATTATTTCTTCAGATTTCTCTATCATTGTTCTTTCTGTTATTTCTATTTCTATTGAGTTTTTATCCACACAATAGTAATCCATTAGTTCCTTTATATTTTCTATAAAGTTATCCTCTTCTTTTAAGGTTTCACTAGAAATATTTATTGATATGGGAATAATCTTGTTATAAGCATTTTTCCACCTTTGAAGTATCTTACATACCTCTTCAAACATATATTTATCTAATTTTGCTATAAAATTATTTTCCTCCAGTATAGGAATAAATTTATCTGGAGCAACCTTGCCAACTTTTTTATTATTCCATCTTACTAATGCTTCTGCTCCAATTAATAAATTATTTTCCAAATTATATTTTCCTTGAAGATATACTTCAAACTCCTTATTCTCTATAGCTTTATTTATATATTTCTCTATTTTTAATTCTTTTTTAAAATTAGAATTACACTTGCATCTATATAGATATTTAATAATAAATTTAGAATATATATATGCACCTAATATTAATAGAAATATATAAAAAGACCTTTCTGTTAGCCATAATAAGTTAATCATATAACCGTCTCTCCATCTTTAGTTTAATATCCCTAATATTATATTCAGTTAACTTTAATATGGCTACTATATTTATTTTTCCTTCATTATTGTTAATTTAAATATAACTTTTTATATTTTTATCTTGTTTCTTATTAATAACATTATTTTTTATTGCACCATAAGCTAGCACTAATATAGCTATTAATACTATAGATAAGTATGTTAATCCAAATACATGTATTCCAAATCTTTCATATAGTCTTCCTGTAGATAAATTTAATAAGCTAGGCAATATTGTAGATGAAAATGAACTTAATAATATAAATGCTATAAAATGCTGGTCTACTGGTACCATTTGTCCAATTAATTTATTTTGAACTTGTAAGACTATTGCTGTAACGATTCCATGTAGTGTTGTTACAATTAAAATCAATATATATGAAGTTGTATATGCCATCGCTCCCCATCTAATAACTAAAAATCCTAGTGCTATTGCCAGTGCTACATCATTTTTCTTTAATACTTTAATTTTATCAAAGGTTAATAATAATAAAACTTCAAATATAACCATTATAAATGGTATTAAAGCTATTACTGATTTTGATACCTTTAAATCAATCATCATCATTTGAAGTCCATATCCTGAAGCTGCATTTTGTGTTCCTGTAATTATTGATATTATTATTAAAGCTTTTATATAATCTGTATTTTTTATTAATTCTTTTAATGAGCTAACGAGATTTTTTTCTCTCTCCTTAATTATTTTATGATTTTCTAAAGCTTCATCTGGTATTTCTTGAATATTATTTAACATAATAACACTTAAAGTCACCAAAAGTATTCCAGCAAATATAGCTAAATACACATCTCCTATTCCTATTGCTATTGGAGCTACTATTCCAGCTAGTCCATATCCTATAGTAGATCTTACTCTTATATTTCCATATGATCCTTTATTAATCTTTGATATATTCAATAAATATTTATCATTTAAAGTCCCGTTCGGTTGAAGTAAAATTGATCTTAACAAATTTATTATAAAGAATAGAATAAAATTGTTTATTATTATAAGTAATCCTATAGTTACTATATTAGATATATGCACAATTCTACTAAAGCCTATTACCTTTTTATACTTATCTAATATACTGCCCCAAATAAAAAATATAGGTAATATTATTAATGGAGTAGTTCCTACAATTAAACTTATTTCTCTTACGCTAAACCCCTTGATAGAACTTAAAAACAATACAAAAACACTTCCAATTATATTTACTCCTAAAGAAGAAACTAATAGATAATTCGAAAACTTCTTAGTAGATATATTTACTATTTTAACTCCCCCCTTAGCATTACTTAACACTTTACTCATTTACAACAAATATCATTATAGGTTTATTATTTATTAATCACAATGTAATATAATTTAATTTTATATACTATATTTCTATATCACCCCTGGGGTCCAAAAAATTGGAAATTAACTCTAACATTCCTCACAAAAATGATGGAGCTGTCTCATAGACAGCCCCATTATTTTTGCAATAACTCCCTTAAGAGCTAATTTTTTAAAATTATTATTGTAAATTCATATAGTTCTAAAATAATATTTTTATCTTTTTTAGTTTTACCATATAGTATTTTGCCGATTACTATTGAAATTAAAGATTTAATTATAGTAATTTATTTAATATATAGTCTACTTCTATATTTGTAATTATTAACAAGCCCTCTTCGTCTATATCAAACAAATCATTATGATGTGCTACTGAAGTATTTGCATTTTTCAAATTTTTAGTACCTACATGAATATATGACCCTGGTACTTCTATTAAGAATTCTGCAAAATCGTCAGCTCCTAACCTCTTTGGCGAATTAGTTATTACATTTTCTTTTCCAACTATATCACTAGCAATAACCGCCACTTCTTCACTGACTTTTTCATCATTTATAAGAGGTGAAGCATAGTCTCTAAATTCTACTATAACTTCTGCTCCATATATTTCTCCAATAGACTTTGCTATTTTCTCTACTGATTTATTAGTTTTTTCTCTTGATTCAAAAGTAAAACTTCTTGTTGTTCCTTCTAAAACAATTTCTTCTGCTACTGTATTGTAAGTAGTTCCCCCTCTAATCAAACCAACTCCTACTACTACTGTATCAACTGGATCAGTTTGTCTACTTACTATTGACTGTAGATTTACTACTATTTGGCTTGCAATATATAAGGCATCAGTTGATAAATGTGGTGCAGATACGTGACCGCCTTTTCCTTTAACAGTTATTTTAAAATAATCACATGAAGCAGAAATTGGACCACTTGTTACTGATACTTTGCCTACCTCTAAATGGGATGCCACATGTGCTCCAAGTATTTCTTCTACACCATCTAAGTATCCTTCCTTTATAAATACCTTAGCTCCTTGTCCAACTTCTTCAGCTTGTTGAAAAATTAATCTTACTTCTCCATTTAACTCTTTTTCTTTTTCTTTTAAAATTTTTGCTGTTCCAAGAAGACTAGCTGTATGCCCATCATGACCACAAGCATGATTATATCCATTGCTTTGTGATTTATATTCTACATCTTTTGAATCTGGAACTTTAAGAGCATCTATATCTGCCCTTATTGCTAAAATTCTATTTGATTCATTTTTACCTTTTATTATTCCTAAAACACCAGTTGCCCCAACTCTCTTATGTGGAATATTCAACTTATCTAATTCTTCTTCTATTTTTTTTGCTGTATTATATTCTTTTAAGCTTTCTTCTGGATGTTTATGAAAATACCTTCTTAAAGAGGTAATATAATCTTTTTCCTTTATTACATAATCTTTTATATTCATTAAAAAGCCCCCTTATATTTAGTACTATCTATTAAAGCCCTATAAGATAGATACTTATTTAATAATATTACTTATTATTTCCAAGTTGGTATATAAGCCCCCTTATACACCTCTTCTATAACCTTTGCTACATCTTCTGACCTATAGGCATCTACAACCTTCTTATAAAGTTCATTGTCTTTATCCTCAGTTCTTGAAACTATTATATTTATATAAGGATTATCGGTACCTTCTTTAACTTGTTCTAAATAAATAGAATCATTTTTAGGATTAAATCCTGCATCAACTGCATGTCCACCGTTTATTAATGCTGCAGCTACATCGGCTAATAATCTTGGAGTTTGTGCAGCTTCAACTTCTACAAATTTAATATTTTTAGGATTTTGCGTTATATCACTTAAAGTTGGAGTATATCCTGCTGCTTCATTTACTTTAATAACTCCTGCTGATTCTAAAACCTTTAATGCTCTTCCCCCATTAGTTGCATCACTTGGTATTGCAATGGAATCACCATCTTTTAATTCATCTAAAGATTTTATTTTATTAGAATATACCCCAAGTGGAGCTATTATCGTTTCTCCAATAACTGATAAATCTAAATTTCTATCTTTAATATCTTGATTTAAATATGCATAATGTTGGAAGGAATTTAAATCTATTTCTTTATCTGCTAAAGCTTGATTTGGCTGACTATAATCAGAAAAGGTGACAAGCTCTAAAGTTATTCCTTCTTCTTGAAGATTCTTTATTACAGGCTCCCATTGGTCTGTATTTTCACCAACTACTCCTACCTTAACTACTTTATTCTTTCCCTCTGTATTCTCTGTCTTTGCCCCTTGACATCCTGCCAATGATAAAAGTAATGTTCCTGATATTATAATATTCAATAATTTTCTTGATTTCATATTTTAACGCCCCTTTTAATTTATTTCTTATTGCTTAATTTTAATGTGTTGTTTTTTTTATTATTATATTTCCTGCCCCTTGAATTATATTTACTAAAATAAGTAGTATTATAACAGTTACAAAAGTTATATCTACTTGATATCTTTGATACCCATATCTAATTGCTAAATCTCCAAGACCACCTCCTCCAACTGAACCAGCCATAGCTGTTAATCCAACTAAACTTACAAAAGTTATTGTTGTGGCCCTTACGATGTTTGGTACACCTTCTTTTAAATATACTCTAAAAATTATTTCAAATGGTGATGATCCCATTGCTTCAGCAGCTTCTATTATCCCCTTATCAGTTTCAGATAAAGCACTTTCTATTTGCCTTGCAAAAAATGGTATTGTTCCTAAAACTAATGGTACAAAGGAACCTTTTGTTCCTATAGCTGTTCCTACTATGGCCCTAGTTAATGGTATAACAGCTGCTAACAATATAATAAATGGTATTGATCTAGTTATATTTATTATTTTTTCTAAAACAAAATATACTGGCTTATTTTCTAGTATATTTCCTTCTCGCGTTACTACTAATATGACTCCTAAAATAATTCCTATAACAAATGATATAAGGCCTGCTACTAAAATCATAATTAATGTTTCTCCTGTAGCCTTGAATATATCTGGTATCTTTGTTATCACATTAGGCAGTAATTTTTGCACTAAGCCTTCCATCTTTAATCACCTCAACTTCTACATTATTTTCTTGTAAATAACTTATAACATTATTAATCTTGGCTTCTTCACCTCTTATTATTACAACAAGTCCCCCCAGCGGAGATTCTTGAATTATTTCTATATTCCCAAATATTATATTGGTATCTACATTAAATTCTCTGGATACTATTGAAATTATTGGCTCTGTTGTACTATTTTCTAGATATTTTAATTTTAAAATCTTTTCATTTTCTTTAATATCTACAACTGAAGATTTATTTTCTATCAAATCATATATATTGCTTAGTGAAGATGTACTATCTATAAAGTTTTTTGTAACTTTTTCTTTAGGCTCTGAGAATATTTTAAATATACTTCCTTCCTCAACTACCTTACCATTTTCCATAACTGCTGCCCTTGTACATATTTCTTTAACAACTTGCATTTCATGAGTTATTATTACTATTGTTATTCCAAACTTTTTATTTACTTCTTTTAAAAGTTTTAATATAGACTTTGTGGTTTGTGGATCTAAGGCACTAGTTGCTTCATCACAAAGCAAAACCTTTGGATCATTTGCTAAAGCTCTTGCAATTCCAACCCTTTGTTTTTGTCCTCCACTTAATTGAGATGGATAAGAATCTGCCTTATCTTCAAGTTCAACAAGTTTTAATAAATCTTTAACTTTATTTTTTATCTCTTCTTTTGAGTAGTCACTTCCTTTAAGTGGATAAGCTATATTTTCAAATACTGTTCTAGATTTCATTAAATTGAAATGCTGAAATATCATTCCTATCTTTTTTCTTTCTTCTCTAAGTTCCTTATTTGATAAAGTACTTAAATCTTTCCCATCTATAACTACTTGTCCATTAGTTGGTTTTTCTAAAAAGTTTATACATCTAACTAATGTTGATTTTCCTGCTCCACTAAATCCTATAATTCCATAAATTTCACCTTTATTAATATTTAGTGTTACATCCTTAACTGCTTCTATTTTATTAGCTTTTGATTCATAGGTTTTGTGTAAATTTTTTAATATAATCATATTTTCCCTCCTTTTGCCCCAAAAAAGTGGACACATATAATTTTGTTTTGTTTCTTAGCTTCAAGTAATCACATTACTCAAATTTTAAACTATTTATAATTTCCTAAGGAATAAAAAAAACTGCTTTCCTAAAAATAAGAAAGCAGTGTATTAACACATATATATTTTTCTCATTCTTATCTTTCAGATGCAATTACATCTGCAGGATTTAGCACCTTAAACTATAAAAGCTTATAATTATAACTAATATAATTATAATATAATTCAGGTTGCCAGACTTCATAGGGCCAGTCCCTCCGTCTTTCTTGATAAAAACTTATTTAATTTTTGTTCTTGTTTCGTATTATATCCCTATATATTTTTCATGTCAATAGTTTTATTTCTTTTTTTAGATAATTAATCTACTTCCGAGAATTCATCTTTACCTACTCCACAAAGAGGACAAAGCCAATCTTCTGGCACATCTGCAAATGCAGTTCCTGGTTCTACCCCATTATCTGGATCCCCTACCTCTGGATCATATATATACCCACATACATCACATATAAAACTTTTCATAATAATTCCTCCATATTTAATATATTAAATTTATAATATTGAACTTATATAATCTGCTGCTCTTTCTACATCTTTTTCTGATTCTTCATTAAGGGAGAATCTAACTCTTACAGGGAATTTAGTATCAATCATACCTGTTGATTTTATTATTGAAGATGTGTTTAAAACATTAGCATTAGTTTCATTTAAATAATCTTGAATTATTTCTATTGGTTCCCCACTCCATCCAAAGGAGCCAAATGCACAAGCTACCTTACCTTCTAAGTTTATATCCTTTAATTTCTTTAATACATTTTCAATTGAACCTATTAAATCGCCATATTTTGTTGATGTACCAAATAATATTGCATCTGAACTTTTAATAGCTTCTAATATTTCTTCTTCAGAAGTCTTATCTGGATTTAATACTAATACTTCAATATCTTCTGCTTCAAATTCTTTTTTAAATTTGTCTGCAATTCCCTTTGTTGAATTTCTCATTGTTGTATAAACTATTGTGGCTTTTTTACCTTTTTTAGTTTCTTTACTCTTTTCATCATATATAGAAATATACTTTTCAATATTTTCATCTAGTATATATCCATGAGAAGGCGCTATTATATCTATATCAAGCTCTTTAACTGCTGAAATCATTGGTCTTACATACTTTTTATGTGGTGACATTATTAAATCGTAATATACAGTAAAAGCTTCTGTTATATCTGTATTTGCCTTGCTTGAAAGATATTCCTTAGCTTTTAAATGTGTACTAAATATATCACAAGGGAATAATACCTTATCTTCCTTACAGTAAGTTATCATAGTTTCTTCTGTGTGAAGATATGGAGTCATTTTAAATAATAAAGTTTTTCCTCCAATATCAAGGGTATCTCCATCACCTACAACTAAAAATCTTTTTTCTTCAATTTTATATAATTCTTTTAAGTGATAAACAGCTTTTTCACTACAAACTACAGTTGCATTAACAGCTTGTCTTGCAAGTCCTCCCAAAGCACCTGAATGATCTGGTTCTGTATGATTTATAACTATATATTCTATATCCTTTAAATCAATAATTGATTTTAAATTTTCTACATATTCTCTTGTATATATTAAATCTACTGTATCTATTACTGTTGGTTTTTCTGTTTTTAATAAATAACTGTTATAAGTTGTACCATCTAATACTAATCTATGAAATGGAACATCTCTATCATCTATAATTCCAACTCCATAAATATCATTTTTAATTTTGAATTCTTTTCCCATTTCTATTCCTCCTAAATTTATAGTGTTTTATAAATTATATATGTCTGTTTTTCATATCAATCTTTACACTATTTCTATCTTTACTAGCTTTTAAGTAAATTCTATATTTTTATTATAAGAATTCACCTTAGAACTTTATGTGATTAGAATCAAAATTTATATTATTATATATTAACATTATTTTCATGTTATTCTATTAAAAATCCTGCTCCTCTAAGCCCAGCATCATCTCCAATTTTTGCTACTCTTATATCTACCTTGTCTTTATTTATTACCTTTTCTTTAACCTTTTCTATTATTATTTCAATAAGTGATTGGTTATATAAAATTACAGAGCCTCCTAAAACTATAACTTCAGGGTCAACAACTGATATTATATTTGAAATTCCCTTTGATAAATTTTCACATAATTCATCAACTAAAACTTTTATTTCTTCATTATTATTTTTATATAATTCAAAAACTTCTGGTGTTTCTATACTTCTTCCAAGAACTTCACTTGCTTTTCTTGCAATATTTGGCCCACTACATTGTCCTTCAAGCCCACCTTGAACTAAACCTGAATGACTATATTTATCTTCATTTATTATCAAATTGCATATTTCTCCTGCAAAGCTATTTGCACCATTTACTATCTTATTATTTATTATTAAAGCTCCACCAACACCTGTTGATACAGTGATATAAAATACACTTTCAGCTCCTTTTGCGCATCCTATCATTGCTTCTGCAAGTCCAGCAACATTTGCATCATTGTTTACCCTGATTTTCGACTCAGTTTTATTTTCTATATACTTTTTAACATTGAAATTATCCCATCCAATTAAATTAGGAGCCTTAAGTATTGTTCCTGTTTTAATGTCCAGTGGCCCAGGACTTCCAACCCCTATTCCCTTTATACCTTTACTCTTCCAGTTAGTATTTATATAATTTATTATTTTGTCTAAATTATATTCTGGACCCTTACTTACTTCATTTTTTATTTTAATCTTATCTAATATATTTCTTTCTTCATCTAATAATGCCGCTCTAATATTAGTTCCACCTATATCAATTCCAACTATATACTTCATTTTCAACCCTCTTTATTTTCCAATTTTTTGGACCTCAGGGGTCCAAAAAATTGGACCCCTGAGGTAAATAAAATTTATTTTAATTTAACTTTAAATGTCTTTATTTCAAAAGGATTTATTGTAAAGTTAATGCTATTTGCATCTACATTTGCAGCTTCTAGATCTTTTTCTAGTAAATTACACTCTGTAGCATTTACTATATCATTTAAGAATGTTAATTTTGCATTTGTCTTTTTGTTATGGAATTCATACATTCTAACTATTAAGGCATCAGTATCTTCTGCTTTCTTTATAACTTCTATAATTATATTTTCTTTATTTACTTTAGCTAAGCTTAATTCATTTGGTAACTTACCTAAATGTGCTTCTTCAACTTTAGCAAATAAAGGAATATTTAACTCATAAGCTTGGTTTGCAGTCTTTGCTTCTTTCCAAGTTCCAGTATGTGTGTATATTGAATATGTGAAGAAGTGCTCTTCTTTATCTGCATCTGGATTTGGATCACATGATGATTTTAATAATGTTAATCTCATGTTTCTATCCTTTATATCGTGACCATATTTAGAATCATTTAATAATGAAACTCCAAAATCTCCTTCTGATAAATCTGCCCATTTATGTCCACAAACCTCAAAAGCTGCTACATCCCAAGATGTATTGTTATGAGTTGGTCTAGTTACATTTCCATATTGAATTTCATAAGTTGCTTCTTTAGCATTTATTTCTATTGGGAATGCTGCCTTTACTAACACATCTTTTTCCTTCCAATCAGTATAAGTATTAAAATCTATTCTTGGAATATCATTATAAATGTATATCTTTTGAATTATTGTTGATTCAAGGAACTTTCTTTCTATTCTTAAGGTACTTCTTATTGGTCCTTTTTCTATAACTTCTATGCTTTGAACATCATCTATTTTCCACATTTTTTCTTTATAGAAAATATCTATATCCCAGTTATCAAAACACATAGGCTTATCTTCAAATGCTTGAAGTTCATTAGCTATTTCTCCATCTTTTAATATTTCTCTATTAGCTTCTTTATTTATAAAGGATGTTATTTGTCCTTTGTTATCAAATTTTATTTTGAAGAATTTATTTTCTGCATAAGAATCAGTTAATTCTATAACCTCATTTGTTGTTTTAGTAGCTTCAACTATTTCAAATGATTTATATCCATTAGCTGGGATTCCTTTAGCAAAGAATATAGCCTTATTGTCGTCTATTCTTTGACATATTATCTCTTCTCTATTTAAATCTAATACTGCTGGATTTTTTATATCATTTGGCACTTCAAACATTGCAATATCATCTCTATCAAAGCCTAACGTGTTAGTTACTATAACACTTCGCTTAGATAAGTTAATATTATTTGCTACATTGTTTATTCCATCATCTATTAATGTATTAACATTATTTAATAACTCTTTATACTCAACCTTTGTAACATCATAAACTTCTTTAATTGATGATCCTGGAATAATATCATGGAATTGATTTAATAAAATTGTTTCCCATGAATTATTTATATTTTCTTGAGGATATTTCTCTCCAAGTAACATAGATAATGAATTTACTTTTTCTGCTGCAGTATATAAGTTTTCGCACTTTCTATTATCTCTCTTATTTCTTGCCATTGAAGTATATGTTCCTCTATGGTATTCAAGATATAATTCTCCAACCCACTTTGGCAGTTTTTTATTTTCTCCAACCTTTTCTTCTAATCTCTTGAAATAATCTAAAGATGTACCCATCTTAACTCTTGGAGCTCCTGGTATTCCCTTAGCTAGCCTTCTTCCATTTTCAAGCATTTCTATGGTAGCTCCACCACCACCATCTCCCCATCCAAAGGAAACTAGCACATCATTATTTATATTCTTATTTTGGTATCTTCTCCATGAGCCCATTATAGCATCAGGTTGAATATGTCCATTATATGTTGTGAAATGTGATTCTCTATCTTGTCCTGGACCTGTAGTTGTTATAAAATGCGTTAATACTTCACTACCATCTATACCTCTCCACATAAATGTATCATTTGGTATTTTGTTAAATTGATTCCAAGCTATTTTTGTTGTCATAAAATAATCTATGTCTGATTTTTTAAGTATTTGAGGCAGTGCTGCTGAATATCCAAATACATCTGGCAGCCATAATATCTTATTATCTACATTAAATTCTTCCTTAAAGAATCTCTTTCCATGCATTATTTGTCTTACTAGTGATTCTCCTGAGGTAACATTACAATCTGCTTCAAGCCACATAGAACCTTCTGGCTCCCAAACACCTTCTTCAATTTTTTTCTTTACCTTTTCGTATATCTTTGGATGGTCTTCCTTTAACATCTTATATAATTGTGGTTGGGATGACATAAAGATATATTCAGGATACTCTTCCATTAACTTTAATACTGTTGAAAAACTTCTTGCAACCTTTTCTCGTGTTTGTGCAACTGTCCAAAGCCAAGCAACATCTATATGAGTATGTCCAACACATGTTGCAATAACATCTTCATGTCCACAAAGTTCACCGTAAAATTTATCATTTAAAAATTTATTTGCTTCTTTGACACTTTCATCATATTCTTTTGATTTAGGCCTTCTTAAATCAATTAAATTTATAGAGTCATTTAAAACAGTTATCATATCTATTCTATTTTTATCTTCTTTTTCAAGCTCTTTACATACATCTACTGGTACTTTTAAGTTCCAATATAGTTCCCTAGAATCCATATCTATTTCTACTAGTTTTCCATGCAATGTAGCTTTTTTATCTGCAAGCATTCCTGCATAAGCATGTAAATCTATCTCATATTTTGTTCCTGCAATTGCATTATGAGTTAATATAATTTCTCTATGGTTGATATCTACCCCTTGTATTTGTTCACCATTAACATATAAAATAAATTGCGGATTAGTAGCATCCCATCCTTCCTCGAAAGTATGGAAGTTAAGAGCTATGGTCTTTCCTTTAAATTCCTCTGGGACTTCTACAGAGCATTTAAACCATCCATGCTGATCTTTTCCTCCCCATAAATCTCCAGTTTTAAATTCTCTCCAACCATCCTTTGGTGCTTCTTTAATTAAATCTATATTATGATAATTACCATCTATATACATATAGTTTTCAAGTTTGACTTCATTTCTATATATATTTTTTGCAATTTCATTACAAGTTTTTTCAATTCTTTCTAATAAATAAAACATATTTTTTCTCCTCTAAATCTTATTAAATATTTTTTGTATCTTCTTAATATATTTATATTAAAAATTTTATTCCTTTACTGCTCCAACAGTTAGTCCACTAACAAAATACTTTTGGAAGAATGGATAAGCAAATATTATAGGTAGTGTTGTTATAACTACTATTGCCATTTTTACTGTCTCTTTTGGCATTTTAGCAGCTTCTTGAACTGCTGTAGTTCCAAGTGCTGATGAATTATTGACTAAAAATTCTATAGAGGTTTCTAATTTAATCAATAAATATTGCAGAGGTATTAAGCTATTTTTATCTATATAAAGCATTGCATTAAACCAATCATTCCAAAATCCTAATGTTAAAAATAAAGCTATAGTAGCTATCGCTGGAAGTGATATTGGCAAAACTATTTTTAAAAATAGTAAAAATTCTGAAGCACCATCTATTTTAGCTGATTCTATAATTGCATCTGGTACAGAAGTTTTAAAGAAGGTTCTTAAAACTATTATATTAAATGAACTTACACAAATAGGTAGTATAAGTGCTAGTATATTATTTTTTAATCCTAAGAATCTAGTTACTACTAAATATGATGAAACCATTCCACCTGAAAATAACATTGGAATAAATATTAACTTAGTAAAGAATTTTCTATATGCAAAATTCTTTCTTGATAATGCATAAGCATAGGTTGTCATTATTACTAATCCTAGAAGTGTTCCTGCGATTGTTACTGTAATAGTTATTCCATAAGATCTGATTATATTACTTCCGGATTCAAATATATATTTATAGGCTTCTAAGCTCCATTCTTCTGGCCAAAATCTATATCCATTTGCTTGTAGGGATTGTTCACTAGTCAATGAAATTATTAAAACAAAGAAAAATGGTAATATGCAAAGTGCTGCTAACATTCCAAAAAATATATTTAAAACTATATTTGTAGGTTTTGATATTGAATTGAATTTATTTACATTGTCTATTTCTTCATTTTGATCTTTATTTCCTTTGAAAATACCTTTTAGTTTATCTGTCATATTCTCCACCACCTCTATTTTAGAAAAATGCATTTTCATTATCTACTTTTCTAACAATTCCATTAGTTACTAGTATTAAAATAAGTCCTACAAAGGATTGGTATAAAGCTGCTGCTGAGCTCATCCCTATATTACCTAGATTGGTTAATCCTCTATAAACATAAGTATCTATAACATTCGTTACTGAATATAAGGCACCTGAATTCTTCGGAAGTTGATAAAACAATCCAAAGTCAGCTCTAAACATTCCCCCAACTGCAGTTATAAACATTATTATTAAAACAGGCTTTAATGATGGAATAGTTATATACTTTATTTGCTGCCATTTACTTGCTCCATCTATCATTGCAGCTTCATAATAAGACTTGTCTATTCCACAAATAGATGCTAGATAAATAACTGTTCCATATCCAACACCTTTCCATTGACTCATAAATATTAGAATAAAAATCCAATATTTAGATTCTGTGTACCAAGATATTTTGTCTCCTCCTAAGGATGTAATAATTCCATTTATGTAACCTTTTTCTGGGCTTAAAAATGCAAATAGACAATAACTTACAACAACCCAAGACAAGAAGTAAGGTAAAAACATTGAACTTTGATAAAACTTAGATAGTCTCTTATTTAATAATTCCTTTAATAAAATAGCCAACGTAACAGGAAGGACTATTCCTAAAATTATAAATACAATATTATATAAAACCGTATTTCTTGTAATTAACCAAGCATCACTACTATTGAATAAAAATTTGAAATTATCAAACCCTACCCATTCACTTTTAATTAAGCTTTCTATAAATCCACCACTTATTTTCCAATTTTTGAAGGCAATTATTATACCGAACATTGGTAAATAAGCAAATATTAGAAACCAAATAGTTCCTGGTAACGTTAAAAATAAGAATTCCTTATTCTCTTTTAATTTTTTTAGCACTGACTTATTGTTGTTTTTATTTAATTTTTTAGCTTTAGACATTGCTCCAACCCCTTTCTTTGTAAACGTTTCTTGAACTACTTAAAATATATCACAGATTTATTATCCTTTGCATTAATATTTATAAATAAAGCATTAATACAAGAACTTGAAAATATGTCTAAAATGCAAGCTTTTGAAAACATATCTAATCAACAAAATATACTTTGACTAATAAAAATATAAATTAGTGTACAAACTCTAAAAATATATAACTTTTTATAGAAATATCCTTCTAACTACTTTATTATTGTTTGAAAACATATACAATGTATGTGTTAAATGAATTACTTATGCTTTAGGAGGAAACTTAATGGAAAATAATAATATTGAAAAACTAACTATTTTTAATGATGTAATAAAGAATATTGGTCTAAAGTTATCAAATTCAATTGAAAATGAAAAGTTAAGAAAGCTATTTTATAATTGTTTTATAGATACAATTGATACCACAGTATTATATAAAGAAAGTGATACTTTCATAATAACTGGGGACATTCCTGCAATGTGGCTTAGAGATTCAACATCTCAAGTGGAACATTATTTACCTTTTATAAATGAATATCCTATATTAAAAGATTTATTTGTAGGACTTATAAATAGACAAATTAAATGTATAATGATTGAACCTTATGCTAATGCATTTAACAAAGAACCTAATGGTCAAAAATGGGACAACGATATAACTAAAGATAGTCCATGGGTTTGGGAAAGAAAATATGAAATTGATTCACTTTGTTTTCCTATAAGATTAATTTATAAGTATTGGAAAAAAACTAATGATTCAACATTTTTCAATGATGAAATATTAACAGTTTTTAATACAATAATAGATTTATGGATAACCGAGCAACATCACTTTGAAAAATCTGATTATTCCTTCCAAAGATTGAATTGTGCACCAAGTGATACTTTATGCAATAATGGACTTGGAAATCCAGTTTCATATACTGGTATGACTTGGTCAGGATTTAGACCTAGTGATGATGCTTGTAAATACGGTTACTTAATGCCTTCAAATATGTTCGCCTCAGTAGTATTAAAATATATTGAAGAAATTGCAGAGGTTATTTATAAAGATTCTTCATTAGCTTTAAAAGCTAAAAATTTAAGATTACAAATGGAAGATGGAATTGAAAAGTTTGGTATAGTTGAACATAAAGATTTTGGAAAAATATATGCTTATGAAACTGATGGTCTTGGAAATTATAACTTTATGGATGATGCTAATGTACCTAGCCTTTTATCTATTCCTTATATTGAATATAAGTCAATTGATGATGAAATATATCAAAACACTAGGAGATTTATCTTAAGTAAAAATAATCCTTATTATTATGAAGGGACAGCTGCCTCTGGTATTGGAAGTCCCCATACTCCTGATGAATATATTTGGCATATATCACTTTCAATGCAAGGCTTAACTTCTAATAATGAAGATGAAATTAATTCTTTAATTGAAACTCTAGTTAAATGTGACGGAAATACAAACTACATGCATGAAGGCTTCCACTGCGATGATCCAGAAAAGTTCACAAGAGACTGGTTTGCATGGTCTAATTCTTTATTTGCGGATTTTATATATAAAAAAGTATTAAAGAAAAATAAGTAACAGTAATCATTTGTGAAGTATTAATTTTGTAGTTTACATGTAAAAGAGTTACAAATAAAACTACCCTATAGTTTGTAAAAATTAAAGGAGCTGTCGCATTAGTG